>CAMLNE010000098.1 GCA_946481265.1 uncultured Panacagrimonas sp.
TTTTTTCCGGGCGCGGGTTGTGGACCGGGGGGCCTACCACCCCGGGGGGGGGCTGGGGGGGGGGGGGGGGGGGGGGGGGGGGGGCTGAGGCAGTCACCGTGGGCAATACGGGAGTTGGGCCCGGGGGTGAGAAATTCAAAAACGGAGGGGCTTCTCGCAGCATGGAGGATCATCCTTCGAGTCCGATCATCGCGCTCCGCGTGGTGATGTCTGCGATTGGCAGTGGATTGCGGAGCGCGGTCGGTACCTCGATCCTTTCTGAGGGTCCTCGAATTGGATCTGCACTCGAAAAGGGCATGGTCGAACACTTCTTCTTCGGAAATGGAACCGATTTCTATCTCAGCCATAGTCAGGCGCGGCGATACTTACGCAATCCGACTAGCGATGAGTTCGATTTTGGTATCGGTCGACCGGCGGTGGGTAGCAATGGTCGGCTTGATCGGTACGATTTTGATACTCAACCGTGGGGACGTCGCTCGTGGGATGCGGAGTTCGCAACACGGACGGCAGGAGCGATCGGCGAAGCATTCGGCGGCGTGCCTTTCGATGTTTTCATGCCGCCTCCCTTCACCAACCCTCCTTAACCAATGAATCGGAAGCTACTTTTTGTGGTTGTCGTCGCTGCTGCACTGGGCGTTGGCTGGTTGGAGCGATTTGCATTCGTCCTGCTACTAGGCGATACGGCAGTTGGTGGCAACCGATACTGGTCATTGGCCACGCGTGGCGGCTCGACTAACGGCTTTAGCTACATCGCACTCAAGAAGCCGTTGCTAATCAAAAGAAACGATCCTCGATGGGTTGAATGCGCGGCCATCCATCCGCGGATCAAGGACTACCTTCAGAACGAAGCAGGTATCGATATCAAAGGGCCGACAGAGCTTTTGGTCGAAACGAGTGTAACTGGCTACAAAGCCTATATACGCTCCTTGGACAAGGTCATATTCGTACGCGGATTTCCTGACTTCGCAGGCGCGGGGCCATCCCTAGAGGAGAAGCGGGTTTGTAGGGATCCTTCTCGGAGCTGAGGCGTACAAACCCGGGGGGCTACTCAGCGCACTGGGCGACTCTGCGCGGATGACGAAAGTGATCAAACATGGCGCCGTCGGCGGCGTCAGCAGCGTCGCTGGCGGCGGAAAAGTCGGCCATGGGTTTCTCAGCTCGGGATTCACGCAGGCCTTCGCGCCCGGCATCGACGGAATTGATCCAGGCAATATCGGTCAGAGCCCAGCGCGCATCGCTGCGGCGGCGATCGTCGGCGGAACCGCTGCGGAACTCGGCGGCGGGAAGTTTGCCAACGGTGCGGTGACGGGGGCGTTCAGTAGGGCATTTGACGACGAGCTGCATCAATGGAAGGAGCAATCTTCACTTACGTCTGCGACATGTACGAGTGAAAGCGTGTGCACTCGAGAAAGGCAGATCTATGCGCATGAAGTTGATCGATTCGAATCACTGCCTGCACTTGCATCTCCGGTGACTAAGTCCACCGGTCTCGTGGCACGCTACCGAAGCACAGTTCGCCAGCCAATTCGGCGAACGCTTCCGTATGACGAGTGACTGATTTCATCAGCCGGCTCTCACACAGAAGTTCTGACAGATCGACTAACGGAAGATCACGACGATCGCTGCGATCAGGACGAGCACGATCGCCGCCAGCACGCGGACGTCCGCCGGGGGACGGCGCAGGCCCTCCGGCGCCACGACCGCCAGCTCCTGCGCCGTCGGGCGGTCGCGTTCGCCGAGCGCCAGCATCCAGGCCCAGGTCATCGCCGCGGTGGCGACGAACAGCAGGCCGCCGATCACGGTGAAGTGCACCGGCATCACGCCGAACTCGCGCGCCAGGAACAGCACCGCGCTGAGCAGGTGGCCGCAGATCAGGCCGCGCAGCGCGGCATCGGCACCCAGACGACGCACCCACAGGCCCATCAGGAAGATCGCCACCAGCGGCGAGGCGACGAAGGCGAAGACCTGCTGCAGGTAACTCCACAAACCCTGGAAGTGCTGGATCATCGGCGCCCACAGCGCGGCGATCAGCGTAAGCAGCAGGGTCAGGCCGCGCCCGATCTGCGCCAGCTGCTGCGAGCTCAGCGCGGGGCGGCGCGGCTGGATGAAGTCGATGGCGAGCAGGGTGGCCGATGAGTTGAGGGTGGCGGACACCGTCGACATCAGCGCGGCGATCAGGCCGGCCACGATCAGCCCGCGCATGCCCGTCGGCGCGAACTCGGCCACCATCGCGGGGAAGACCTGGTCCGGATGCTCCAGATCGGGCAGCAGCGACACGGCCATGACGCCGGGCAGCACCATCAGGAACAGCGGCAGCAGCTTGAGCGTCGCGGCGATCAGCGCGCCGCGGCTGGCGGTCTGGATGTCGCGTGCCGCCAGCACACGCTGGATCACGTACTGGTTCATCGTCCAGTAGTAGAAGCCGACGATCGGCACGCCGGTCAGCAGTCCCAGCCAGGGCAGGGTGGGATCGTCCAGCGGTCGCAGCAGCGACAGGTCGCCGGGCCGCGCGGCGTCGACCACCGCCGACCAGGAGTGATCGAAGCGACCGAACACGGTGAAGGCGAGCAGGGCGGCGCCGACCAGCAGCACGACGGCCTGCAGCATCTCGGTGTAGACCACCGCGCGAAGCCCGCCGGCAGCGGTGTAGAGCCCGGTGAACAGCGCGATGACCAGGCAGGTCGACCACAGTTCCAGGCCGGGGATGAAGGTGATCGTCACCAAGGCGCCGGCATAGAGCGTCGCCGCGGTGTCGAGGATGATCGACAGGAACAGCGTGATCGCCGACAGGTAGCGGCGCAGCCGCGCATCGAAACGGCGTTCCATCAGCTCGGGCATCGTCGTGACGCGCGCGCGCAGCAGCACCGGCATCACGAAGAAGGCCGCGAAGATCAGCACCACGCCGGCCATCCACTCGTAGTTGGCCACCGAGATGCCGCCCGCGTAGGCGGCGCCCGGCAGACCGATCAGCGTGTCGGAGGATATGTTGGCGGAGAACAGCGAGAAGCCGACCGCGGTTGCACCCAGGCTGCGGCCGGCGAGGAACAGGTCTTCGGAGCTCGGCCGCGCGCGCGAGACGCGGGCGGCTATCAGGACCGTGATCAGGAAGTAGCAGGCGATCGCGGCGTAGTCGAGCGTGTGGAGATACTCCATCGCGTTCGTCGCGGAAAATTCGGGCAAAGGGAAGCATGGGAGCGGGGCGTGATGCAAGCATCCGCGTCGGGACCAACGTCGCGCGGACTCATCCCGGTGTCGATGGCGGCGTGCGTATCACCTCGATCAGCGCATCCAGCAGGAGCGGCATCTGCGGCGCCAGCATCCGCGACGCCTCGACCCATCCGCGTCCGGCATCGACCAGTCCCTGCGGGTGGCGCAGGCGCGTGGACGTGCGCAGGATCGCGCGCTCGATGCCGCGATCGGTGCCATAGGACTGCAGCAGTTCGATGAAGCCGGCCGACGTCGGCCGCCGCCCGCCGCCCAGCTCGAACCAGTCGCCGGCCTCGACCAGCGCCTCGGCCGAGCGCGCTGCGAACGCGTCCAGCGGAATCTCGTGGAAGCGATCCCAGGCCTGGGCCAGCGCGTGATCCGCGGCCAGGTCGAGCACGATGCCGGCGTAGCGTCGCTCACCGTGGGCGAAGCATGCGCGCGCGGCCTGCATGATCGGGTGGCGGTCGGTCGCCGCGTCGACGCGACGATGCAGGCGGATGCCTTCGGCGATCGCGGGCGGGTAGGCGCTCAGGTCGGCGCCCCGCACCACGTCGCCGAGCACGCTGCCGGCCAGCGAGGTGCGCGTGCGATCGGCAAGCCAGAGATGCGCGAGAAAATTCATCGCGGCATTGTGGCGCGTATCGCACCCGGTATTCGTTTCACGAGGATCGGCATGGGCCGCAGGCGGACGCATCCAGGCCCGGTGTTTTGCGCATGCGCTGCGTGCCCTGCATCAGGTGGATCTTGCGCGCCCCTGCGCTGGCGCCCGTTCATCCGCGAGCCGTGCCGGCAGAAGCAGCGACGTGCGCGGATCCGCCACGATCCTCACTTCCTCGGGCTGATCCACATCGTGATCAGCGCACGGAACACCGCCTGGCCGGCCTCGTCGCGCACCTCCACCGGCACCGCCCAATCGAAGGGCTCGGGACCGAAGTCGGGCAGTGGCGCATCGCAGCACGCGCGCAGGTCGCTGCCGGCCTTCTTCAGGTATTCCACCGCCATGCCCTTTGGAATCCACCGGTGCGTGGCGGGCACGCTGACCTCGGTCATCAGGCCGCCAGCGAACTCCGCGAGATTGCACATGGCGATGGCGTGCACGCCGCCCAGGTGATTGGTCAGCGCCCAGCGCTTCTTCAGCACGGCCTCGGCATGGCCGGGCCGCAGCTCGAGCATCTGCGGCGAGATGCTGCGGAAGTAGGGCGCCCGCGCCGCGACCAGCTTCGACCAGGCCCGCCGGCCGAGCGGCAGTCGTGACATGCGGTTCCAGCTTTCCAGGGCGAGGTTCTTGGGGTTGCGGGCCATGCATGACGCTCCGGAGCAGGGAATGCATCCACGCTAGCACCGTGCTCCGGCGTGCTCCTTGACCCTCAGGCGATACGCCGCGGCCACACGGCACCCAGGCGTTGCGGGCCGCGTCCCGCATCGAGTGCGACGACCAGCGCCAGGCAGCCCAGGGCGGAGACCAGGAAGGACAGTCCGAACGCGCCGGCGTAGCCCAGCGCATCGCCGACCAGGCCCGCGGCCACGCCGGCCAGGCCGCCGCCGAGCACCACCGCGCAGGCCAGCAGCGTGTAGTCGGTGCCGGCATGGTCGGGATCGCAGGCATCCATCATCAGGGTGAACAGCGCGACCGTCGCCATGCCGCCCAGCAGGTGCTCGGCCGTGCTGGCGACATAGATCAACATCGTCTCCGCCGGTTCCAGCGCGCAGGCCAGGTACAGCAGCAGGCTCAGGGTCTGCAGGACGCCGCAGGCGATCAGCGCCGTGCGCCGTCCGTGCCGCCAGGCCAGCCAGCCACCGATGGCGGCACCGGCCAGGCCCATGATCGAGCCGATGGTGCCCTTGACCACAGCGATCTCCTCCTTGCGCAGCCCGGCGTCGTGCATGAACGGCCCGACCAGGCTGGAGGCCATCGCATCGCCGAACTTGTAGGCACAGATCAGCAGGATGAAGGTCGGCAGTCCCGGCACGCGCAGGCGCGATCCCCAGCCCAGCAGCAGCGCCCGGCCGCCAGGCCGGGCACGTACCGGCCCCTGCGCGTGGGCGGGCAGGAACAGGGCGGGCAGGCAGGTCAGCAGCAGGATGCCGGCCATGCCCAGGAACATCGCCGACCAGCCGGCCTTGGCGAAGATCCACAGCAGCGCGCCGCCGCCCAGGATCATGCCGATGCGGTAGCCGCCGACCTGGATGCCGTTGCCCAGCCCGCGCTCGGCAGGGCTCAGCAGGCGCACGGCAAGGCCATCGGTGGCCACGTCCTGCGTGGCGGCGAGCAGGTTGAACACGACCAGCGCGATGAAGATCGGCAGCAGGCTGGATTCGAGATCGACGAAGGCCAGCCCCAGCGCGCCGGCGAAGGTCAGCAGCTGCAGCGACAGGATCCAGGCCTTGCGCGAGCCGGTGTGGTCCACCAGCGGCGCCCACAGGAACTTCAGCGCCCAGGGCAGGAACAGCAGGCCGGTGGCGCCGATCGCCGCGAGCGACAGGCCACGCTCGCGCAGCAGCACCGGCAGCGCCTGGGTGAAGAAGCCGAAGGGAAGACCTTGCGCGAGGTACAGGCTCGCCAGCAGCGACAGCTTGTAAGCGCCGCTCATGGGCTCCCGGTCTTGGCGGGCGGTTCGGGCGAGCGCGACATGCCGGCGGTGATCAGGAAGCGCATCGCCTCCTCCATTCCCATGTCCAGCGGCGTCAGGTAGCTGCGCGGCAACAGCAGGGTGTAGCCGCCGATCTGGTAGCTCATGGGCAGGTACACGGCCACGCTGTCCTCGCCCGGCGCGCCCTCGAGTCCGACGCTGTGCAACTCCTCGAGCGTCACGAAGCCGAGCATGCGGATCGGCATGCCGGGAATCTGCACCTGCACCACCTGGCCGAAGCGGCGGCCGTTGCTGCCGGTGCGTGAGAAGAAGCCGGTGAGATCCTTGACCGCGCTGTAGACGGTCTTGATCAGCGGGATGCGCTCGAGCTGTTCTTCCATCCAGCGCACCAGTTCGCGGAAGAAGATCGCCTGCATGGCGACGCCGACCAGGAAGATCAGCGCCAGCGAGACGATCAATCCCATGCCGGGCAGGTAGGCATTGCCGGGCAGCAGCACGCGGATGAAGCCGCCGAGCACGGTCTCGGCGAGACCGATCAGCCAGAGCACGACGGCCAGGGTGACCATGATCGGCAGCAGCACGAACAGGCCGGTCAGGAAGGTGCGCGTCAGGCGGCGCCAGTCGAGGAATCGCGGCAGGTTCTTTTTCATCGGACCAGGGCAGGAAGAACGATCGGGAGACAAAGACCGGGAAGCATCGGCAACGGGCGATCAGGACAGTTCGGAGACATCGGCCCAGCAGGCATGCGTGCCGGGCGGGATGCGCAGCGGCAGGCGGACGCGCGCGACCGGACCGGCCTCGGGATTCTGCGCGGCGTACAGCCAGCACTCCGACCGGTTGTGCCGGGTGTCGGTGACATAGCTCAGCAGCCAGCCGTCATCCTCGTCGCGCGCGCCGGCACGCGCCACGAACGGCATCTGGCTGCCGAACACCCCTTCGCCGAAGCGCACCACCTGGCGCGTCCCGCGCGCCAGATCCTGCTTGACGAAGCCGTCGAACAGGAACCAGCCCGGTCGCGCGGTCAGGCTGTAGACGTAGCGCTGCGCCTGTCCCTGCAGCGCGCGGTTGATCGTGCCGAATTCGCACACGGCATCGTCCAGCATTTCGTCCCGGGCCTGGCCGCTGCGCAGGTCGAAGCGCCAGCGCCAGAGCTGCGGCCGGATGGAATGCAGATCCAGCCGGGCCATCATCTGCGCATAGCGCTGGGGCGCACCGTCCAGCGGCGGCGGCGCCGGGTCCTGCTGGCGATAGCCATCGAGGATCACCTGGTCGCCGTCCTCGCGCGCGTTGACCCAGTTCAGCACGTAGGTCGGGCCGGATTCGAACCAGCGGATGCCGCCCGGGCGTCCGTGCCGCGGCACCAGGGCGAAGCGTGACGGCAGGTCGTGCAGGCGCGGCGTGCCATCGTCATCCCGGAACAGCGGGAAATCGTTGAGCACGTAGAAGCGCCGCGTGGCCATCATCGCGTGCGGCAGGCGCGGCCCGGGGAGCGCCACGTCGATGCTCTCCAGCGGGTCGCCCAGCCTCGAGACGGCGCCGCAGCGCATGTACGGCGCCTCGTGCGAACTGCTGAACCAGAGCAGTTCGCCGGTGGCAGGATCGACCTGGCTGTGCGCGCAGATGCCCTCGCGCGGGAACTCGCCGCCCCATCCGACCGCACCGTAGGAGTCCAGCGTCACCGGATCGGACACGTACAACTCGCCGCCCGGATGAAAGCTGGTCAGCGCACGGCCCCCGTGCATGCAGACGCCGGTGCTCGACGCGTCCTTGAGCCAACCCTGTGCGCCCCAGCCCGGGCGCTCGGACAGCGAGGGCGTCTGCGCGATGCCCGACCACAGCGCGCGCCCGGCCTCCTGTTCGGTGACGAAGCCGCGCGTGCGGACGAAACGGTTGCGGAACGAGGCGCGGCCATGGCGCAGGCGCATCGCGCACAGCATGCCGTCGCCATCGAAGGGGTGGTACATGCCCAGCGGCTGGTGCACGGGATTGGGCGTGTTGCGCAGGTAGACCCCGTCGAGGTCGCTCGGAATCTGACCCGTCACCGGGCAGTCGTCGTCGGTCCACTCCTCGAACACCGGGGCCCAGGCGCCGTCGAGATAGGGGTGATCGCCCGGTTGCAGGGTGGAGCGGACGCGATGGTGCAGGCGCGCGGTCATGGTCTGGCGGGTCCGCATGTCAGTGAAGGCGATCTGAACTGCGCGTCAGCGACGGGCATTCGCTGGTCGTCACGATTCTACGCGTGCAGCCCGTCTAGAATCCCGGCCGGCCGAAAAGGGCGCCGGCTCAGGAATGCGCCCGCGCTGCCGATAAGGAAGGGGGCTCTTGCCGCGACCGGGATGCTCGTCGCGCGCCGCCCGCTGCCGACCTACCACGATCCCTGCCACGGATCCCCGCAACCTGGAGTCCCGAACGTGAAACGCCTGCTGTTCCTCGTCGCGCTGGCCGCCGCCAGCCTGCCGGCTCATGCCGATTCCGACGCCTGCCTCGCGAGCCTGAAGGCCGACGACGCGGCGGGCGCCATCACCGCGTGCGGCGCCGCGGTGCAGGCGGACCCGGAGGACGCGCGCAGCTGGGCGATCCGCGGCATGGCGCAGATGGCCAAGGGGAACACGGCGGAGGCCTCGACCGATCTCGACCGTGCGCTGGGCATCGATCCGGCGCTGGAGATGGCCCTGCTGGCGCGCAGCGACCTGCGCATCGGCAACGAGGATCTGGCCGGGGCCCAGGTCGACCTCGAGGCGGTGCTGCGGACCGACAAGTCGCATTACGGCGCCCTGATGAAGCTGGCGGATCTGGCGTGGGCGCAGCAGCAGGCCGACGAGGCGCTCGCCTATCTGGCGCGCGCGGCCAAGGCGCAGCCCGATGAATCCGAGCCCTGGGTCAGCAGCGCGGTGGTGGTGCACGCGACCGACCGGCGCCAGGCGCTCAAGTATCTGGACAAGGCGATCAAGGTATCGAAGACCGACTTCAACGCCTACCAGCTGCGCGCGCACCTCCGCTATGAGGCTGAGGAATGGAAGGACGCCATCAAGGACCTGCGGTCCGCGGCCGAGCTGGAGCCCGACGACCTCAACATCCTCCTGCGCCTGTCGCGCAGCCTGGTCAAGCTCGGGCGCGAGGACGAGGCAATGCAGACGCTCGATGCCGCCGTGCTGCGCCTGCCCGAGGCCTCGGCCCTGAAAACCGAGCGCATGGAACTGCGCCGCCAGCGCGGCGACCTCTTCGGCGCGGAGGCGGACCTGCGCGCGGCCTCACCGTCGGGTTGGTCCCGGTCGAACGCCGCGCGCGAGATCGGCCAGGCGATCGACGACAAGTACGCGCCGGGTCTGACCCAGGCGGAAAAGCGCCTCGCCACGGAGCTGAACCTGTCCGAAAAATCCTGCACCGCGAGTGCCGAAGGACGCTGGATGGGAGCGCTGGTCGACAGTGGCGGCAGCCAGGCGGACGCCACCAAGGCGCTTGCGCGCGCCCTGCAGGCCGAATACGTCACGTGCCAGGACAGTCGCCTGCCGCCGCCGACCGAGAAGTTCGCCGAAATGCGCCAGGCCATTTCCGGCGTGACCGCGGCCGCCGCCGGCCAGGCCGATGCGCTGCTGGCGGATTGCGCGGCGTATCCCGGGATGGCGAGCGCCTGTGCCGAATATCGGAGCAAGCACGCCGCGCGCGCCGGCCAGCTGATGTCCAGCCTGCGTGACCTCGAGGCGGCGGCCTCGAAGCGCCGCCTGGAGGTCGCGGCCGCCAAGGCCACCGCGATCGATACGGCTGCCGCCGCCGTGCACAAGGCGCGCGACGCGTTCCGGCCGCGCGCGGCGGAGCACTACCGCGACGAGGTCAACCTCGAGGAGCTGCGCGAACACATCGCGTTCCTGCGTGCGCACCCCGTGCCATCGCTGTCGCAGCGCTGCCCCGATCCGGGCGTGCCCTCGATCCATGCCTCGGAAGCCATCGTCAAGCAGTACAACGAGCGGTCGAACCGGTATCGGGATTGCCTGAATTCCCTGGAGAGTGAACTGGAGCGCAACGACTCCGATCTGTACTCGGCCGCGATCGACCTGCAGGACGTGCGCCAGGCCACCGACGCCCTGCGCAGCTATCGCTGCTCGGTCACGCCGGGCGCCGGCTGCGTGGACGATGCGCTGTGGCAGTCGGCCGACAAGCTCGCCACCTCGGCGGCGGTGGCGCAGGCGCGCTCGACCTCCGAGGCCTACGAGCACCTGATCGAAACGGCGATCCCGGCCGCGTTCGAGCGCATCAACGAGGCGATCGCGCAGCGCAACCGCCAGCTTTCGGATCATGAGGCCGGCATCCAGCGCCAGCGCATGCTCGAGACCTTCGCCGATACCCTCAACCAGTCGATGCAGGGCAACCAGGGCGGCTACGGCGGCCGCAGCGGCTCATCGACCTCGGCGCCGGGCATCCGCTGAAGCGGGCGCAGCGACTGCTACGATCGCCAGGCCTCCCCTCTCCCCGGAGTCGCATCCATGCGAGCCGCCTTCTACGAACGCACCGGTCCCGCTCGCGAGGTGCTGCGCGTGGACGAATGGCCGACCCCGCTGCCGGGCCCGGGCGAGGTGCGCGTCCGGCTCGCCGCATCCGGCATCAATCCGTCCGACGTGAAGACCCGTGGCGGCGTGCGCTCCAGGGTGCTGCCGTTCCCGCGCATCGTCCCGCACAGCGACGGCGCGGGCGTTATCGACGCGGTCGGTGAAGGCGTGGACGGCCGCCGCGTCGGCGAGCGCGTGTGGACCTGGAACGCGGCCTGGCAGAGGCCGATGGGAACCGCCGCGGAGTACGTGGTGCTGCCGGCGGCGCAGGCCGTGCACCTGCCCGGCGCCGTCGACTTCGCAGCCGGTGCCTGTCTCGGGATCCCGGCGCTCACCGCCTATCACGCGGTGGCCATGGAGGGTGGCGTGCGCGACCGCAGGGTGCTGGTCGCCGGCGGCGCGGGCGCGGTGGGGCACTACGCGGTCCAGTTCGCCCGACTGGGCGGCGCGCGCCAGGTCATCGCCACCGTCAGCAGCCCGCAGAAGGCGCAGCTGGCGACGGCGGCCGGCGCGCACGCGACGATCGACTACCGGCGCCAGGACGTCGCGGCATGCGTCGCGGAGCTGACCGGCGGGGCCGGCGTGGACCGGATCATCGAGGTGGATTTCTCGGCCAACGCGATGCTCGATTTCGGCCTGGCCGCAGCCAATGGCGACATCGTCGTCTACGGCAGCAACGTGCCCGAGGTCGCGGTGCCCTTCGTCACCGGCATCATGAAGAACCTGCAGGTCCGCTTCTTCATCGTCTACAACCTCACCGACGCCGACCGCGCGCGCGAGCTGGCCGGGTTCGGCGAGCTGCTGGCCTCGGGCCAGCTGCAACACAACGTCGCGGATCGCTACCCGCTGGATCGCATCGTCGAGGCGCACGAGCGAGTCGAGAGCGGGCAGGCGGGCGGCAACGTGGTGCTCGATATCGTGTAGAGCGAGCGCGAACAGGGCGACAAAACGATCTGGACGCAGAGCTCGCAAAGGAAGAAAAGAAAGGTCGCAAAGCTTTTTATTGGCTTTTCTTTGCGTCCTTTCTTTGTCCTTTGCGACCTTTGCGTCAAGAGATTTTCGAGGCGCTCACGGGTCGATCAGCCCCGCTCTCAACGCCGCGATCGCGATCTCTGCCTGGTTCGACGCGCCGAGCTTCTGCTTGATGTTGTACAGGTGGGTGCCCACCGTGCGCGGCGACAGGTGCAGCACCTCGGCGATGTCGTTGACCGAGCGTCCCTTGGCCAGGGCGATGAACACCTCGAACTCGCGCGCGGAGAGCACGTCTACCGGGTTCTGATCGGCTGAGAGCTGCTGCACGGCCATCTGCTGGGCGAGCCGGGCCTCCACGTACATGCGCCCGGCGGCGACCTCGCGGATCGCCTCGATCAGGGCCTCGGCCGCGCTGCGCTTGGTCAGGTAGCCGACCGCGCCCGCCTTGATCGCGCGCTTGGGATGGATGGTGTCCTCGTGCGCGGACAGGATCAGGATGCGCAGCGCCGGCTGATGCGCCAGCAGGCGCGTGATGGTCTCCAGCCCGCCCATGCCCGGCATCGACAGGTCCATCACCACGACATCGGCCACGATCTCGCCGCAGCGTCGCAGCGCCTCCTCGCCGCTCTGCGCCTCGTCCACCACC
>CAMLNE010000099.1 GCA_946481265.1 uncultured Panacagrimonas sp.
GCGCAGATAGCCGTCACCTCCCGCACCCGCGCTCCGCGGCACCGTGTCGGCGACGCGGTCGCGCCCCGAGCGAGCATTCTGCGGGGTAGGGGTAGGCCCATCGAGCTTTCATTTGGCCTTTCATTCGACGTTTCATTTTTTTCGTTGACAGTCCTAGGCCAGCGGCTAAAATGCGCGTCCCCAAGCGGGAATAGCTCAGTTGGTAGAGCGCAACCTTGCCAAGGTTGAGGTCGCGAGTTCGAACCTCGTTTCCCGCTCCAGATTCGTGAACGGCCCCGGTTGACCCGGGGTTTTTCGCTTCTGCTTAGCCGTTAGAATCACGGCGCCCGGCTGGGTGGCAGAGTGGTCATGCAGCGGACTGCAAATCCGCGTACGCCGGTTCAATTCCGACCCCAGCCTCCATTTCGCAGATGGCATGATCCCTGTTCCGATGCAGAGCCCGAATGGCGGAATCGGTAGACGCCGGGGACTTAAAATCCCCCGACTTTCGGGTCGTGCCGGTTCGAGTCCGGCTTCGGGCACCAGGCCTTGACCGTGCTGTTGTCGGCCACGGCGCTGAGCGTCGGCCGCGGCGACCGCAGGCTGCTGTCGGACCTGGACTTCACGATCTCGCCCGGTGACGTTCTGCATCTGCGCGGGCGCAACGGCGCCGGCAAATCCTCGCTGATCGACGTCCTGGTCGGCCTGCGTGCGCCGCAGGCCGGGCAGGTGCAACGACCGGGGACCGGGCAGTTCCACTGGATCGGGCACCGCAATGCACTCAACGCCGACCTGAGCCTGGTGGAGAACCTCGCGGACTGGTGCTGGATCAACGGCGTGTCCACGGTCCGCGTGATGCCGGCGCTGGAGCGTCTGGGACTGTCCCGCCTGCGGCGGCGACCGGCGCGCACGCTGTCGGCCGGGCAGAAGCGGCGCGCGGCGCTGGCACGCCTGCTGCTCGCGCCGCGCGCGCTATGGCTGCTCGACGAGCCGCTCAGTGGCCTGGACGGCGAGGGCCTGGCCCTGCTCGGACAGTTGATGAACGAGCACGTGGCGGGCGAGGGCGGCATCGTGGTGACCAGCCACCAGGCCCTGCCGGGCCGCCTGCCGCGCGTGACCGTGATCGAACTCGGATGATCGCGATGTGCGCCTGCTTCCGATCCGGACCCGCATGAGCGCGTTCCTCGCCACGCTGTCGCGCGAACTGCGCATCGCCGCGCGCAACAAGGCCTCGTTCCTGATGCCGCCGCTGTTCTTCGCGATCGTCGTCACCCTGTTTGCGCTGGGCGGCAAGCCGGACGATCCGCAGCTGGCCGCGCTCGCGCCCTCGGTGCTGTGGGTCGGCTCGCTGCTAGCCGCCCTGCTGACCCTGGACCGCCTGTTTCGCGCGGACCTGGAGGACGGTTGGCTGGAGCAGGTCTTCGTCAGCTCCTCGTCGCCACTGGGCATGGTGTTGGGCAAGTTTGCCGCCCACTGGCTGCTGACCGGCCTGCCCCTGTTGCTGCTGGCCGCACCGCTGGCGCTGCAGCTGGGGTTTCCGGGCGGCGCGCCACTGGCCTGGCTGCTGTGCGGGCTGCTGTTCGGCACGCCGCTGTTGAGCGTGGTCGGTGGTTTTGCCGCCGCGCTCACCGTCGCGCTGCCGCGTGCCGGCCTGCTCCTGCCGGTGGTGGTACTGCCGCTGCTTGCACCGGTCGTGATCTTCGGCAGCGGCGCTGCGCGAGCGGCCCATACGGGGCTGGATGCGAGCGGTCCGATATACTTTTTGGCGGCCTTGCTGGTTCTGACGCTGACCCTGCTTCCCTGGGCGGCGACCGCAGCGCTGAGAAACGCCTTCGACTGACCGTTCCGACCTCGCGATCCCGATGTGGACCTGGTTTCACCGCCTGGCTTCGCCGCCGAGCTTCTACCGCCTAGCCGACCGGCTGGCGCCCTGGCTCGCCGGCGCAGCGATGCTGCTGCTCGGCTACGGCCTGTTTGCCGGCCTGTGGCTGGCGCCCAAGGATTACCAGCAGGGCGATGCCTTTCGCATCATTTACCTGCACGTTCCGGCCGCGGCGCTGTCCCTGTCGCTCTACACCGGCATGGCGGTCGCCGGCGTGGTCGCGCTGATCTGGCGCATCAAGCTGGCGGAATGCGCCGTCGTGGCGCTGGCACCGATCGGCGCGAGTTTCACCGCCTTGGCCCTGGTGACGGGGATGCTGTGGGGCAAGCCGATGTGGGGCGCATATTGGGTATGGGATGCGCGCCTGACCTCCGAGCTGGTGCTGCTGTTCCTGTACCTGGGCGTGATCGGCCTGGACGGTGCGTTCGCCGACCGGCGTGCGGCGGCGCGGGCCTGCGCGCTGCTGGCGATCGTGGGCGCGGTGAACGTGCCGATCGTGAAGTACTCGGTCGAGTGGTGGAACAGCCTGCACCAGTCGTCCACGATCCTGAAATTCGGCAAGCCGACCATCACCACCGACATGGCCATCCCGCTGTACGCCTCGCTGCTTGGCGCCTACCTGCTGGCCGGGTTCGCCGCGCTGCGACGGATACAGAACGAGCTGCTGTTCCGCGAACGGCGTGCAGCATGGGTCCGTGAAGCGGTGTCGAACTGAAGCAAGGCGACGATCCGGTCAATGGCAATGAAAGAAATCTTCGACATGGGCGGTTACGGGGTATTCGTCTGGAGCAGCGTGCTGCTCGGACTGGCGACCTATGTCTGGAACCTGGTGGCGCCGACGATGCAGCGGCGCGCCGTGATCGACCGTATCGCCGAGGGTGACGAGGACGGGACGGAGGACATCTCGTGACGCGCCGCCAGCGACGCATGTTCGCCGTCGGTGGCCTGGTCCTTGGCCTGGGGCTTGCCGCCTGGCTGGGATTCACCGCCTTCAGCAAGAACCTCATGTACTTCTACACGCCCAGCGACATCGTCGCGGGGAAGGCGCCGGAACACGCCAAGCTGCGCCTCGGTGGCCTGGTCGAGCGCGGCAGCGTGGCGCGCGGTGAGGGCCTCGACGTGAACTTCACCCTGGCGGATTGTTCGCAGAAGGTGGGCGTGCGCTATGCGGGCATCCTTCCCGACCTGTTCCGCGAAGGGCAGGGCATCGTCGCCACCGGCCACATCGAGAACGGGACCTTCGTCGCCGAGGAAGTGCTGGCCAAGCACGACGAGAACTACATGCCGCCGGAACTGGCCGATTCGCTGGTCACCGACACCGGGCATTCCTGCATGCCGTTCAAGCCGGTGGAGGCAGGGCGCTCGTGATCGCCGAACTCGGTCATTTCGCGTTGTGGCTCGCGCTTGCCGTCGCGCTGGTGCAGACGCTGGTGCCCGGCGCCGGTTATGCGCGGCGCAATGTGCGCTGGATGTCGATGGCCGGCACCGCCGCGCAGGCGCAGTTCCTGCTCGTGCTGGTCGCCTACCTGTGCCTGAGCGAGGCCTTCCGGCAGAACGATTTCTCGGTCGCCTATGTGGCGGCGAACTCGCACAGCGCGCTCCCGCTGATCTACCGCCTGTCGGCCGTTTGGGGCGCGCACGAAGGTTCGCTGCTGCTGTGGCTGCTGATGCTGTCGGGCTGGAGCTTTGCCGTTTCGATCTTCAACCGGCGCCTGCCGGCGGAAGTCTCGAGCCTGGTGCTGGCGGCGCTGGGTGCCGTGAGCGTGGGTTTCATGCTCTTCATGCTGCTGACCTCGAACCCCTTCGAGCGTGTTTTCCCGGCGCCCCTCGAGGGGCGTGACCTGAATCCGCTGCTGCAGGATCCCGGCCTGATCATCCATCCGCCGATGCTCTACATGGGCTATGTCGGATTCTCGGTGGGCTTTGCCTTCGCGATCGCCGCGCTGGTGACCGGCCGGCTGGACGCGGCCTGGGCACGCTGGGCGCGGCCCTGGGTGACGACGGCCTGGCTGTTCCTGACCATGGGCATCACGCTGGGCTCGTGGTGGGCCTACAACGAACTGGGGTGGGGCGGCTGGTGGTTCTGGGATCCGGTGGAAAACGCCTCGTTCATGCCCTGGCTGGTGGGCACGGCGCTGATCCATTCGCTGGCGGTCACCGAGAAGCGCGGGCTGCTGCAGTCATGGACCCTGCTGCTGTCCATCATCGCGTTCTCGCTGTCGCTGCTCGGCACCTTCCTGGTGCGCTCCGGCGTCCTGGTCTCGGTGCACGCCTTCGCCACCGATCCGGCGCGCGGCGTGTTCATCCTGGCCTTCCTCGGCGCCGTGGTCGGCGGCGGCCTGGCGCTCTATGCCGTTCGCGCGCCCCGGCTGGTGCGCGAAGGCGAGATGACGCTGGCCTCGCGCGAGGGCCTGCTGCTGTTCAACAACGTGTTCCTGGTCGCCGCCGCCGCCGCCGTGCTGCTGGGCACGCTCTATCCGCTGGCGATCGATGCGCTGGGCCTGGGCAAGATCTCGGTCGGGCCGCCCTACTTCAACGCGGTGTTCCTGCCGCTGATGGCGCCGCTGGCGGTGCTGGTGGGCCTGGCCGGCGTGGTGTCGTGGAAGCGCGCGCGACTGCGCGAGGCCGCCTGGTCGCTGCGCAAGCTGGCGGCACTGGCGCTGGTGCTCGGCATCGCCCTGCCGTTCCTGACCCAGGGCCGGGGATCGATCGCGGCCTCCATCGGCGCGGTGCTGGCGCTGTGGGTGATCACCACCTCGGTGCAGGAAGTCTGGCGGCGCGTGCGCGCCAAGCCCACGCTGAAGGCCGGACTTGCATCCGTTCCGCGCGGTGCCTGGGGCATGACCCTGGCGCACCTGGGGCTGGGCGTGTGGACGCTGGGCGTGGCGTTCACCTCGACCTTCAGCGTGGAGAAGGATGTGCGGCTCGGTCCCGGGCAGAGCGCGGACATCGGCCGCTACGAGTTCCGCTTCGACGGCGTCGAACATGTCGAGGGGCCGAACTTCAAATCCGATACCGGTCGCGTCGTGGTGTCGCTCAGCGGTCGCCAGATCGCCACCTTGGCGCCGGAAAAGCGCTTGTACCCGTCGCAGGGCAGCGTGATGACCGAGGCCGCGGTCGACCACAACCCGCTGCGCGACCTGTACGTGGCGATGGGCGAGCCCATCGACCGCAGCAACGTCAATGGTGACTGGGCGCTGCGCCTCTACTACAAGCCGATGATGCGGCTGGTCTGGTTCGGCGGCGTCCTGATGTTCTTCGGCGGCATCCTGGCCGCCTCGGACCGCCGCTACCGGCTGGCCGCGCGCGCGCCGGCGCGCGTTCCGGACGGAGCGGCCACAGCCTGATGCGGTACGCCATTCCGGTCGTGGTGCTGGGGATCCTGGTGGTGCTGCTGGCCATCGGGCTGCGGCTGGATCCGCGCGAGGTTCCGAGTCCGCTGATCGGCAAGCCGGCGCCGGCGTTCCAGCTGCCGCTGCTCGACGCCGAAGGGCAGATGCTGGGCACGGCGGACCTGGCCGGTCGCCCGCTGCTGGTCAACTTCTTTGCGAGCTGGTGCGCGGGCTGCAAGGTCGAACACCCGCTGCTGATGCAGCTTGCGCAGCAGGGCGTCGAGATCGTCGGCATGGATTACAAGGACGAGCCGGCCGACGCGCGCCGCTGGCTGCAACGCAACGGAAATCCCTATCGGCAGGTGGTGCTGGACCGGGAGGGACAGGCCGGCCTGGACTGGGGCGTGTACGGCGTCCCGGAAACCTACGTGCTGGGCGCCGATGGGCGGGTCCTGTTCAAGCAGGTCGGGCCGATGACGCCACAGGCCTGGGAGCGGGACATCCGGCCCCTGCTCGCACTTTCACCATGAAAAGGGAAACGACCGGCCGGATGTTCGTGCGCGCGACCCTGATCGGGCTGCTGCTGGCCTTCACGTCGACGGGCTTCGCGTTGACGCCACAGGCCGACACCCTCACGCCGGAGCAGGACGCGCGCTACCGCACATTGATCCACGAACTGCGTTGCCTGGTGTGCCAGAACCAGACCATCGCCGACTCCAACGCCGACCTGGCGGCGGATCTGCGCCAGCAGGTACACGAGCGCATCGCGGCCGGCCAGACCGACGACCAGATCCGTGACTACGTCACTGATCGCTACGGCGACTTCGTCCTGTACAAACCCCCCGTCAACAGCCGCACCCTGCTGCTGTGGATCGGCCCCTTCCTGCTGGTCGCGGCCGGGTTGCTGGCGGTGTGGCGCGTCCTGCGCAGACCGCGTGCGCCCGCGACACCCACCGCCGCGGACGATGCCGAGCGCCTGCGCCGGCTTCTCGACGAGGAACGCTGATGCTGGTCACCTTGATGGCGCTGCTGTTCGTGGCAGCCAGCGCCTGGATGACGCGCCCGCTGTGGCGGCGCGGGGTCGACGCCGGCCAGCGTCGCCGCGCGGCGAATGTCGTCGCCTATCGCCAGCGGCTGGCCGAGATCCAGGCCGACCAGGCCGCCGGCATCGTCGACACCCAGACCGCCGCGAGCCTGCGTGCGGAACTCGACATGCGCCTGCTGCGCGATGCGCAGGCCACGCCGGAGGTGGACGACGCCTCCGGGACCCGGCGCAGCCTGCTGCTGACCCTCGTGCTGCCGGTTCTGGTGTTAGCCGTCGCGGCTTGGGGCTATTTCCAGGAGGGAAGCTGGAAGCTCCAGCAGATGGCCGCCGCGCCGCAGGACGCGCTGTCCGCGCCCGATGCCGCCGCGGTCGAGCAGATGGTGGCCAGCCTGGCGCGCAAGCTCGAGCAGGAACCCGACGACCCGCGCGGCTGGGCCCTGCTGGGTCGCTCGTATTTCGTGATGCAGCGCTACGCGGAGTCGGCACGGGCCTATGCACGGGCCAATGAACTCACCGGGAACACCGAGCCCGAGCTGCTGGTCGGCGAAGGCGAGGCGCTGGGCATGGCGCAGGAACGCGACCTGCGCGGTCGCCCGCAGGAGCTGTTCCAGGCCGCGCTGACGCTTGCGCCGGGCGATGGCAAGGCGCTCTGGTACGCCGGCCTGGCCGCCGCCCAGGAGGGCGATGCGCAGGGCGCCAAGGCGCACTGGGAGGCCCTGTCGAAGCAGGATCTGCCGGAGGAGCTGCGCGCCGTGGTCGACGAGCGGCTGAGCGAACTCGATGCTGTTGCGACACCGCCGCCCGCGGCCGGCGCTACGCCGGTGATCCTCCTCGATGTCCGCGTGGCGCCGGCGCTGCAGGATCGGGTCGCGCCGGACGCGACGCTGTTCGTCTTCGCCAAGGCCGAGCAGGGGCCGCCGATGCCGCTGGCGGTGTACCGCGGCAAGGCCGCCGAACTTCCACGCCAGGTTCGGCTGGACGACAGCATGGCCATGACCCCCCAGGCGCGACTGTCGTCCTTCGAACGCTGGAGCGTGACCGCACGCATCAGCCGCGCCGGGCAGACCCAGGCGGTCAGCGGCGACCTGGAGGGCAGCCTGACCGTGACGCGCGACGGTCTCGGCGAATCGGCGCTGGCATTGGTGATCGACCGGGTCGTACCTTGATCCGGTCCTTGCCTTGCGCCGACGCCATGACCCACACCCTGCTCCAGATGCCCGCCGCCACCGGCCTGTATGCCAGGGCCCTTGGCACCGCGCGCCGCAAGCCCGGCAAGGACATCCGTATTCCGCAGCTCGCGGTGAGGGTGGCGGCGGTGCAGGCCACGCCTTCGCGCCTGGCCGCCTACCGCGCGATCTGCGGCTTCGAGCTGGCGCCGGACCGGTTGCCGATCACCTTTCCGCAGGTGCAGGCGGCGCCGCTGCACATGTGGCTGATGCTGCGCCCGGAGTTTCCGGTCCCGCTGATGGGCATCGTGCACATCCGCAACAGCTTCGAGACGCTGGGGCCGATGCCGGCGGATGCCGCATACGAAGTGCACGCCTCCCTGGTCGACGGACGCCGCACGCACCAGGGCTACGAGTTCGACGTGCTCACCGAATACCGGGACGCATCCGGCGAGCTGGTGCACCGTTCGCTGATGACGCCGCTCTACCGCATGAAGACCGAAGTGCCGCGTCCGCGCGCGTCCTCGCGCGCGCCGAGCCTGTCGGCGTACCGCAGTTTCGACGTGCCTTCCGATATCGGGCGCCGCTACGCGCCGATCGGCGGCGACTTCAACCCGATCCACCTTTACGCACTCACGGCCAAGGCCTTCGGCTTCCCGCGCGCGATCGCCCACGGCATGTGGTCGCTGGCCCGCGCCGCAGCCCTGGTGGAATCCGCGCGCGGCGAGCCGGCGCGCTCGCTGGGCGTGCAGTTCCGCCAGCCGCTGCTGCTGCCGGGCAAGGTGACGCTGAAATTCAGCGGCGATCGCGATGGCAGCGATTTCGCGCTGCTTTCGCGCACCTCGGACAAGGTGCATTTCTCGGGGCGACTCGGCTAGCAGGGTCCGCGCGGGCCGGGATCTTCCTGGCCGTTGAGCGCGAGGCGCCGGCCTCGTCGTGATCGATTCCGGTGCTCCGGTGCAAGCGCACCCAACCCGGCGCTACGAAGCGGTCGCCAGCACGACCGCGCTCCCGGAATTGCGGCATGGGCGCGCGCGGATGGACGCGCATCAGCATGACCCCGGATGACCCCCGATGCCCGATCCGAACGGGTCTTTCCAGGTCTGCACCGGGCAGCGCCCGCAGGGTGAAAATGAGTGGAATCACCGCCGACAGCCTGGGCAAGGTGGGCGACGCCCCGCTGCATTTCGGGAGCATCACGGCCTAGACTATGCGCCAACCTAGCGGCCGCACCGTGCGTCCTCGTCACGAGGGCATTCGTCGCGGCTGATCCCAGACTTTTTTCAGGACCTCCCGAATGCGTATCCGCAAAGCTGTTTTTCCGGTCGCCGGCATGGGCACGCGATTCCTTCCCGCCACCAAGGCAAGCGCCAAGGAAATGCTGCCTGTCGTGGACAAGCCCCTGATCCAGTACGCCGTGCAGGAGGCGATCAGCGCGGGCGCGGAGGAGTTGATCTTCATCACCGGCCGTTCGAAGAATTCCATCATGGACCACTTCGACAAGGCCTATGAGCTGGAGGCCGAACTGGCCCAGCGTGGCAAGGACAAGCTGCTGCAGACGGTCCAGGAAATCCTGCCGCCCGGCATCACTTGCATCTTCATCCGTCAGGCCGAGGCCCTGGGCCTGGGCCACGCCGTGCTCTGTGCATGGCCGGCCGTGGGCGACGAGGACTTTTCGGTGATTCTCGCCGACGACCTCATCGACGGTCGCCTGCGACCCTGCCTGGCCCAGATGCAGCGCGTCTACCAGGAATACGGCACCAGCGTGATCGCCACCGAGCGCGTGCCCAAGGAAGAGATCTCGGGCTACGGCTGCGTCGACATCCAGCCGGTCGGCCCGGGCCTGGGCGAGATCCGGGCGATTGTCGAGAAACCCAAGCCGGAAGATGCGCCGAGCAATCTCGCGGTGGTCGGCCGCTACATCCTGACGCCGCGCATCTTCAAGCTGCTGGAGCGCACGCCGCGCGGCAAGGGCGGCGAGATCCAGCTGACCGACGCGATCCAGGCCATGATCCAGGAACAGACCGTGCTCGCCTACGAATTCGAGGGGACACGCTACGACTGCGGCTCGAAGCTCGGCTACCTGAAGGCCAACGTCGAGTACGGGCTCAAGCATCCGGAGCTGGCCGATGATTTCCGCGCTTACCTGGACGGCCTGACGGCCGACTGGGGACGCGAGCGCCTTGCCAAGACCGGTACCTGAACCTCGGCGCATCCAGTTTCCGGCTCCCGATTTCCACGATTGCAGCATTGCAAGAAGGAAATCGCGGGTTCCGGAGACTGTAAACCGGACATTGGAAACTGCTTCGAATGACCAACAGCAAGTATCAGAGCTTCATCGCATCGTCCTCGATCGGCGGACAGAACGCCGCTTTCGTCGAGATGTACTACGAGCAGTTCCTGGAGGACCCGGAGTCGGTCGAGCCGAGCTGGCGCGCCTACTTCCGCAACATCCAGGACCAGAACGCCGAGCGCGAGATCGCGCACAGCGATGTGGTCGCCAAGTTCGAGGCGCTCGCGCGTGACCGGCGGCCGGGTACGGTGGTGGTGGCCGATGGCGGCTTCGACGCCCGAGCGGCGGAAAAGCAGGCGGCGGTCCTGCGCCTGATCAACTACTACCGCGTGCGCGGCCACCAGGTCGCCCGCCTGGATCCGCTGGGCCTGGCGCCGATCGACCTGATTCGCGATCTCGATCCGGCGTTCCACGGCCTGACCGCGGCCGACATGGACACGGTCTTCAACACGGGCACGCTGGCGACGACCGATCGCCTGCCGTTGCGCGACATCCTCAAGCTGCTCAAGGCCGTCTACACCGACACCATCGGTGTCGAGTACATGTACATCACCGAGACGACCGAGAAACGCTGGATCCAGAAGCGCCTGGAAGGCGGCGCGTTCAAGCCCAAGCTCAGCACCGAGCGCAAGAAGAGCGTCTTGCTGCAGCTCGTGGCCGCCGAGGGCCTTGAGCGCTACCTGCACAACAAGTACGTCGGCCAGAAGCGTTTCTCGCTGGAAGGCGGCGATGCGCTGGTGCCGGCGATGGACGAGGTGTTGCGCGCCTGCGCCGAACGCGACGTCGAGGAAGTGCTGATCGGCATGGCCCACCGCGGTCGCCTGAACATGCTGGTCAACGTGCTCGGCAAGTCCCCGAAGGACCTGTTCGCGGAATTCGAGGGCAAGTATTCGGTGGATTCGCTGTCGCGCGCGGGCGACGTGAAGTACCACATGGGCTTCTCGGCCGACGTCGAGGTATCCGGCAAGCGCCTGCACATGGTGCTGGCGTTCAACCCTTCGCACCTCGAGATTGTCAACCCGGTGGTCGAAGGCAGCGTCAAGGCGCGCCAGACCCGTCGCCACGACCGCAAGGGCGAGCGCGTGGTGCCCGTGCTGATCCACGGCGACGCCGCGTTCGCCGGCCAGGGTGTGGTGATGGAGACGCTGCAGCTCTCCGAGTCCAAGGGCTACGGCACGGGCGGCACGATGCACATCATCGTCAACAACCAGATCGGCTTCACCACGCCCAATCCGATCGAGGCCGAACCGAACAAGGAGGCGCGTACCTCGCGCTACTGCACCGACATCGCCAAGATGCTCGAGTGCCCGGTCTTCCACGTCAACGGCGACGATCCGGAAGCCGTGGTGTTCGTCACGCGCCTGGCGATGGACTTCCGCAACGAGTTCCACAAGGACGTCATCGTCGACATCTGCTGCTATCGCCGACTGGGGCACAACGAGGCCGACGAGCCCTCGGTCACCAGCCCGCTGATGTACGAGAAGATCAAGCAGCATCCGACCACGCTGACGCTCTACACCAAGAAGCTGGAGGAGGAAGGCGCGGTCGCCAAGGGCGAGGCCGAGGCGCTGGTCAAGCGCTATCGCGCAGGCCTGGACGAGGGCGAGAACATCGCCCGCGCCACGCTCGGGCTGGTCGGCAACAAGCACACGGTCAACTGGAGCAACTACAACAAGGGCGAATGGGATACGGCCTGCGACACCTCGGCCAAGCTCGACCTTCTGCGTTCGCTCCACGAGCGCGTCTCCAGGCTGCCGGACGGCTTCACGCTGCATGCGCGCGTGAAGAAGCTGTACGACGATCGCGCCAAGATGGCGGACGGCGAAGTGGCAATGGACTGGGGCTTTGCCGAGACGCTGGCCTACGCCACGCTGGTCAACGAGGGCTTCTCGGTGCGCCTGTCCGGCCAGGATGCGCGTCGTGGCACCTTCTTTCACCGTCACGCCACCGTGCATGACGCCAAGGACGGCCAGCGCTATACGCCGCTGCGCCACCTGGACGCCGATCGCAACCGCTTCATCGTCAACGACACACTGCTTTCGGAGGAGGGCGTGCTCGGCTTCGAGTACGGCTATTCGACCACCGATCCCGACACCCTGGTCATCTGGGAAGCCCAGTTCGGCGACTTCGCCAACGGCGCGCAGGTGCTGTTCGACCAGTTCATC
>CAMLNE010000100.1 GCA_946481265.1 uncultured Panacagrimonas sp.
CGATCCAGGCGTCGGGGTTGAGCTGACGGACGGTCAGCGTCGAGAGCACGTTGGAGTCGCCGTCGCCCTTGATGGCCTTGAGCAGCAGGGCAAAGCTGGTGCCGTTGCCACCGTCGCGCCCGCCGGCGATGTTGATGCCGTTGCCGAGCAGGCCGAGTGCCGCGAGGTCACGGTTGGAACTGCCCGAGCCGCTGCCACCCACCGCGCCCAGCGCCTGGACCGCCGCAAGGCTGGCGGGGTCGAGCAGACCGGCTGCGGCGATCTTGTCGCCGTTGAACACCGCCCAGTCGATGCCCAGTGAACTGGACTTGCTGGCACTGACCTCCGCGATGATGCCTTCGACCAGCACCTGCGCGCGGCGGATGTCGAGCTGCGCGATGACATCGCGGATCTGGCGCATGGTCTTGGGCGGCGCGGTGATGATCAGCGCGTTGGTGTCCTTGTCCGCCAATACGCGCACGCCGTTGGCATTGGGTCCCGACGGGGCCGTGGTTGCCGGCGTCGCCGTGCCAGCGCCGCCAGCGCCCGAGCCCTGGTTAACCTGCTGGGCATAACCCTCGAGGATCGGCGCGAGGTTCTCGGCGCTGGCGTACTTCAGGTAGACCACCTGGGTGGCGCCATCCTCGCCGACCGGCATGTCCAGCTGCTTGATGATGTCGAGCAGCTTGACCCGCTCGCTGCGATCGCCGCCGATCAGCACCGAGTTGGAGCGCTCGTCGGCAATGACTGCGACCGGCCGCTGCGTAGGATCCTGCTGAGCCTGCTTGTCGCCCTGCGACAGGGCGGTGAGCACGCGTACCACCTCGGCGGCCGAGGCGTATTCCAGCTTGATGATCTCGATGCCGCGATCGCCGGACTGGTCGATCTGGCGGATCAGTCGCTCAAGTCGGACCACGTTCGCCGCACGATCCGAGATGATCAGCATGTTGCTGGCCGCGTACGCCGCGAGGTGTCCCCACTGCGGCACCAGCGGGCGCAGGATCGGCACGAGCTGCGCGGCCGAGACGTTCTGGATCGGATAGACGTGCGTCACCACCTCGTCGATCGGCAGGCCCGAACCGCTCGAGTTGTAGCTGCCACCGTCCTGGCGCGCGTTGGTCTCGGGAACGATCTTGATCGTGTCGCCTGAGGGGATGGCGGCGAAGCCCTGGACCTGCAGGACGGCCAGGAAGGTCTCGTAGAGCCCGTCCTCGTCCATCGGGCTGGCCGAGATCACCGTTACCTTGCCCTTGACCCTTGGATCGACGATGAAATTGCGGCCGGTGACCTCGCTGACCGTCTGGATCAGGGTGGCGATGTCGGCGTCCTTCAGGTTGAGCGTGACCTCCGCGCGCGCGGTGGTGCCCAGCGCGAGGAGCAGCACCGCCAGCATTCCCCTGAGCAGGTTCTTCATTCGGATCAGTCGAAGTTGACGTTCACGGTCTGCTGCTGCCCGCCGCGTTCCACCACCACCGAAACGCTGCTGGCCTGGCTCAGCTGTCCCAGCATCTGCAGCGCGGTATTGGCATCGTCCAATTGTATGCCATTGACCTGCGTGACCAGATCGCCGGGACGCAGGCCCAGCGCATTGAACGCGGCCCGGTCGCGGCCGGGATAGATGCGGTAGCCGCGCAGCTGGCCGCCGTTCGAGGCCGGCTGGATCCGGATGTATTCGGCGGCCCGGGCGGGGTCGGTGAGCAGTTCCTGGCGGATGTCGGAGAGCATGCGCCCGGTGTCGGTGGCAGGAGTCTCGGGCCTCGCATTGTCCGCTGGCAGGGCGCGCGAGGGTGCGTCCTTGTTCAGGCGCAGCGTCTCGAGCTGTCCGCCACGGGCCAGGATCACGCGGTCGGGAAAAATAGCCTGCAGGCGCACGCCGCGCGTCACGTCGTCACCGATGGCGTAAGGCTTTTCCTCGCCCGCGGAGGAGGCGATCAGGGCGCGCGATCCGCGCTCGAGCGTGGCCGCCAGGATGCCCAGCAGGGTGAGATCGAGGCGGGTGTCGGGGGCATCGGCCAGCTCCGACAGGGCCGGGTCTGCTGCGACCTGCGCCTCGCCGAACAGATGTGCCGCGGCGATGAGCTCGACATTCGGCCCCTGCGCCGTGCTCGCACCGGCGGGCCCCGGCGTCAGGGCCGGGGGACGCCACTGCAGTCCGGCGGGATCCGGCACCAGCTTCCAGGCGAGGATCGCGGCAGCGTGGGCGAGCAGGATCACCAGGGCCAGCTCGGCAAAGCGCGGGATCGAACGGGCATGGCGCTCGTAGGCGCGCTGCAGGGCAGGAGGCGTGCGAAGGCGGGACGGCATCGGCGGATCATAGCTTGCGCACCATGGCGGCTGAGGTTGCCCAGCTTCGTCGGGGGACTCGGCAACCCCGCGAGGGGAGAGTAGGACGCAGCCGGCAAGAAGCGCGAAGCGCTGTGGCACGCGCGAGGGCGTCAGCTGGATAGACGTCCGCTGCTTTTTCCTGCTCCTCCTGCTCCTGTCCTGGCGCCAGCCATTCACTGGAAATCATCAAGCACAGGCAGGGTGCCCCATCTGTCGATGGCACCGGAATCGACTGCAGCCGGACTGCGATGGGGCGTGCCGCCTGGTTCGCGAGCGGTCGCTGAGAGGTCGCCACGGATGAGGGTTTCCCCGCGTATCCGCCCCCGCCGACCTGCGCGACCATCGGGGCCTGATCGCCAGTGGAGACAAGCATGGAAATCGGTGCCTTTTATCTGCCGAGCCTTGGGCGCAAGGAAGAGATCGAGCAAGGCATGGCGGGCAAACGCACGGACCTCTACCAGCGCATGCTCGCGGAGCTTTCCGAGCAGCTTGGCTACATGGACGAGCACGGCTATTACGGCTGCGGCACGACCGAGCACCATTTCCATATCGAGGGCGAGGAGGTCTCGACCAACCCGGTCCTGCTCAATCTCTACTTCGGCCTGCGCACCAAGCGCATGAAGTTCGGACAGCTCGGCAATGTGCTGCCCTGCCTCAACCCGATCAATCGCGCCGAGGACATCGCGATGGCCTCGCAGATGCTGCAGGGGCGCGTGTTCGCCGGCTTCGCGCGTGGTTACCAGGCGCGCTGGGTGAACGTGCTCGGCCAGCACCATGGCCTGGGCACGCCGGGGTCGGGCGAGGACTACGAGGAGCTCAAGCGCTCACTGTTCGAGGAGCACTTCGAGATCATGATGAAGGCTTGGAAGAACGACACGTTCTCCCATCAGGGCAAGCACTGGCAGATTCCCACGGCCGGCATCAACTGGCCCGCGGCGAAGACCTCGCGCGCATTCGGTCGTGGCGTGGACGAGGATGGCACCCTGCGGGAGATCGGCATCGCCCCGGGCCTGTACAACAACCAGATCCCCGACCTGTTCATGCCCTTCGCGGTGTCCGAGCGCT
The DNA here is from genome assembly GCA_946481265.1 of uncultured Panacagrimonas sp. The sequence goes on from CAMLNE010000100.1 coordinate 3,370, forward strand.
CCATCCAGTGGGCGATGGAGCGCGGCGTCATCCCGGTGACGATCCGCACCCACCCGGACATCATCAAGGCCGATTTCCTGGCTGGCCAGGAGGCGGCAAGCCGGGTCGGCAAGAACTACAAGTTCGGCCAGGGCATGGCGATGAGCCGCGAGATCATCGTGGCGGATACCGACGCCGAGGCCGAGGCCATCGCGCGCGACGCCGGTGCCTTCATCTGGTGCAACTTCTTCCAGCCCTTCGGCTTCAATGCGGCGGTCGCGACACCCGAAGAGAAAAACCCCTTCACGGTGCCGAACAGCTTCGAGACGATCTCGGAGCGCGGCCTGGTCATCCACGGCAGCCCCGACACGGTCAACCGCAAGCTGGAGAAGCTGTTCAAGAGCCTGCCGGTCGACTATTTCTGGCTGTTCATCTACAACCACGTGCCGCACGCGCAGCTCATGCGCAGCTTCGAGCTGATGACCACGCGGGTCTGGCCGAACTTCACCAGCAAGATCCGTTGAGATGGACCCGTCGCTGATCCTGCGCACGCAGTCGGGCCGCGTCGCCACGCTTACTCTCAACCGGCCGGACAAGCTCAATGCACTGAACGCCGCGGTGTTCGCTGCGCTGAAAGCGGAGCTCGAAAGCCTGGCCCAGGACGAGAGTGTCGGCTGCGTGGTGCTGGCGGGGGCCGGTCGCAGTTTCTGCGCCGGGCACGATCTGGGCGATCTCGCCGCCGGTACGGCGCTGGAATCGCGCTATGCGGAGGCGCAGACCATCGACCTGCTCGAGGCACTGCCCAAGCCGACCATCGGACGCCTGCAGGGACACTGCCTGACCGGCGGCCTCGAGCTGGCCCTCGGCTGTGATCTGCTCGTGGCGGCGAGCGACACGAAGATCGGCGACACGCACGCGAAGTGGGGTCTGGTGCCGGTGTGGGGCTTGTCGGTGCGCCTGCCGGAACGCGTCGGGGTGCCGATGGCCCGGCAACTGATGTTCACCAGCCGTGTGCTCGACGGCCAGGCTGCGCAGGCGATCGGCCTGGTTGACCTCGCCGTGCCCGCGGCCGAACTCGATGCCCGTATCGCGGCGCTGGCTGCCGAGATTGCCGCCAATTCCGCCGAGAGCCATCGCATCAACAAGGCGCTGCTGGCCGCGGGCCGCGAGAAAACGCGCAGCCAGGCGCTGCGCTTCGAACGCGACATGCCGTTCGGCCAGCCTTCCGATAGTGCGCAGCGCCTGGAAGCGGCGCGCAGGCCGCCCCGCTGACGGCTCCAGGTTCGAAGATTCCAGGTTCCCTGTTCCGGTTCACAACCAGAGACTCTCCATGATCGACAATCCCTATTACTCGCAGCAGGTCCACGGCCCCTACGAAATTCATGAACTGGGTGACTTCGTGCTGGAGGCCGGCGGCACGATCCGCGCTTGCAAGCTGGCCTATTCCACCTTCGGCAAGCTCAACGCCGCCAAGGACAACGCGATCCTGATCACCACCTGGTATTCGGGCACCAGCAAGGTCATGGAACAGGGGTACGTGGGAGAGGGCCGTGCGATCGACCCGTCGAAGTACTTCATCGTGATCGTCAACCAGATCGGCAGCGGGCTGTCGAGCTCGCCGCACAACACGCCGTTCCCGGGCGGGATGGGGAATTTCCCGAAGGTCAGCATCGGCGACGACGTACGCGCGCAGCACAAGCTGCTCACCGACAGGTTCGGGATCCGCTCGCTGGTGCTGGTGACCGGTGGTTCGATGGGCGCCCAGCAGACCTACGAGTGGGCCGTGCGCTATCCCGACATGGTGCAGCGCGCCGCTCCCATGGCCGGGACGGCGCGCAACACCGCCCATGACGCGATGTACACCGAGACGCTGATCGAGGCCATCACCTCCGACCCTGGTTTCAACAAGGGCTGGTATGCCTCCGGTTCGGACGTCCGGGAGGGTCTGCTTCGCCACGCCCGGATCTGGGGCGTCATGGGCTGGAGCACGGAGTTCTACCAGCAGGAACGGCACAAGGCGCTGGGCTTCTCCTCGGCGGACGATTTCGTCACCAACTTCCTGAACGGCTATTTCGGGGTGATGGACCCCAACGATCTGCTTTGCATGGCACGAAAGTGGCAGCAGGGCGATGTCAGTCGGCATACCGGTGGTGATCTGGCGGCGGCGCTCGGGCGCATCAAGGCCAAGACCTTCGTGATGCCGATCGATACCGACATGTTCTTCCCGCCCGCGGACTGCGAGCGCGAGCAGAAGCTGATTCCAGGCAGCGAAGTCCGCCCGATCCGCAGCATCGACGGGCATCTTGCGCTGTTCGGCGCCGACCCCGGATTCGCACCCCAGGTCGACGCGCATCTGCGCGAACTGCTGGCCAGCCCGGTGAAGTAGGGCGGGGCACTGCCCGGTGCGCGGGGGGAAACGCTTCCCCAGCGCGCCGGGCGGGAATCAGAACGTCGAGCGGCGATCGGACCCCCAGGCCAGGCGCAGCAGGGCGAACACCAGTTCGAGCAGCACCACGGCGATCAGCATGAAAACGGCGCCGGCGATCACCGCCTGCTGGTTCAGGAGCAGGCCGAAGGAATAGCTGTGCCGCGTTTCGTCCACCAGCTCGCGGTCGGCGCGGGTGGCAATGAACAGCAACTGCTGCGGCAGCGCCGCGGTTGCAAGTTGCGACTTCTCGTTGGCGAAGCGCTGGAAGCGGCGATAGAGCTTTTCGATGGCCTGGCCTTCGGCGTGGAAAGTGGTGTCGGCGCTGCGCTCGTGCTTCTCGATCAGCGCCTCCATCGAGCCGCCATGGAACCGGTCCGCGATGTCCTGGAAGGGCGTCAGGTTGGTCTGCACCTCGATGAAGTGCGCGTCCAGCCGCTTCTCGTACTGGTCGACGAAGTTCGGCAGCTGGATGCCGACCAGCAGGGCGGTCGCGGCCATCGCGAGCAGCAGAAGACGGGGAATAAGGCTCATGCGGGCGCTCCCTTGGGAGTGGGCGAGAGGGCGGTCGAACCTCGCGGCAATCGATAGCCTTTGCGGGAAGGATGAAGCGGGACTGAACCTTGGTCGTCATTGCATGGACCCGATCCAGTACCGCACCGATGACGATGATTCGCAAGGGGCTCGGGGCCCGCCTGCGGGCGGGATGTTCCCCCGGGCCGTCCAGATCCGGTGGATGCGAGTGCGCGCGCATCGTCGACAGCGACCGTGAAGCGGGAACGAGTTGCCGGATGCGGGGTCATTCCCATGGTCCCGACGGGGCGGGCTGCGGGCGGGGGCCACGCCCCTGGAACGGCCCCTGAACGCCACGACGAATGATGCCCCTGCATGAGAACTTGAAAATGGGACGATCAGTGCCACTCTGGCCAGGCAGGGCGACAAGCCCCAAGGACCGCGCCCCGCGCTAGACTGGAAACCATGAGCGATACCCCCCGAATCCTACCGGGCTCGGAACTCGACAATGTCGTCGAGGCGGCCAAGCCGAAGACGAAGCAGCCACCGATGTTCAAGGTGGTGGTGGTCAACGACGACTTCACGCCGATGGAGTTCGTGGTCCAGGTCTTGCAGCAATTTTTTCACCATACCCGTGAGACGGCGGTGCAGATCATGCTGCACGTTCATACCAAGGGTCGCGGCGTGGCGGGGGTCTATCCCGCCGAGATCGCCGAGACCAAGACCGCGCAGGTCAACGCCTACGCGCGACAGCACCAGCACCCCTTGCTGACTGTCCTGGAAAAAGCCTGATGTACACACGCGACGCACTCATGTTGGATCCCAAGGGAGCCGATCATGCTGTCTGATGAACTGCAGAAAGCGCTGGATGCCGCCTTCCTCGCCGCGCGCGGCGAGGGGCACGAACTCCTCACGGTCGAGCACCTGCTGCTCGCCCTGCTGTCCGACGCCAATGTTTCCGAGGTCCTGACCGCCAGTGGGGCGGACCTCGAGAAGCTCGAGCAGCAGTTGCGCGACTACATCCGCCACAACATCCACGCCACCCGCGGCGGCGAGCAGGCGGAAGTGCAGCCCACGCTCTCGTTCCAGCGCGTCCTGCAACGTGCCATCTACCACGTGCAGGCGGCCGGCAAGAAGCAGGTGACCACGCTCAACGTGCTGGTGGCCATGTTCGCCGAGAAGGACACCCACGCGGTGTACCTGCTGGGCGAGCAGGGCGTGAGCCGGCTCGACGTGGTCAACTTCATCTCGCACGGCATCGCGAAGAACAACCCCAGCGCGCAGCAGCCTTCCGAAACCTCGCAGGAAGCCGAGGAGAAGGAAGACGGCAAGTCGCCCCAGGGCAAGAGCGCGCTGGAGCAGTTCGCGGTCAATCTCAACGAGCGCGCCACGCGCGGGCAGATCGACCCCTTGATCGGGCGTGAGCACGAGATCGAGCGCGTCATGCAGACGCTGTGCCGCCGGCGCAAGAACAACCCGTTGCTGGTGGGTGAGGCCGGCGTGGGCAAGACCGCCATCGCCGAAGGCCTCGCCTGGCTGATCGTCGAGGACAGGGTGCCGGACCTGCTCAAGGGGTCGATCGTGTTCTCGCTGGACCTGGGCAGCCTGATTGCCGGTACCAAGTATCGCGGCGACTTCGAGAAGCGCTTCAAGGCGGTGATGCAGGAACTCACCCAGATGCCGGGCGCGATCGTCTTCATCGACGAGATCCACATGATCATCGGCGCCGGCGCTGCCAGCGGTGGCGTGATGGATGCGTCCAACCTGCTCAAGCCCCTGCTGGCGGGCGGCGCGCTGCGCTGCATCGGCTCGACCACATACCAGGAATACCGGGGCGTGTTCGAAAAGGACCGGGCGCTGGCCCGCCGCTTCCAGAAGATCGACGTGACCGAGCCGTCCGTCGAGGATGCGGTGAAGATCCTCGAGGGCTTGCGTACACGCTTCGAGGAGCACCATGCCGTGCAGTACACGCGCGGCGCGCTGCGCTCGGCGGTGGAACTGTCGGCCCGCCACATCACCGACCGCCTGCTGCCTGACAAGGCCATCGACGTCATCGACGAGGCTGCGGCGCGCCTGCGGCTGCTGCCCGAGTCCAAGCGCCGCAAAACGGTGCAGGTGCGCGATATCGAGGAGACAGTGGCCAAGATTGCGCGCATCCCGGCCAAGAGCGTTTCGAACAACGACCGCGACCGGCTCGCGACGCTGGAGCGCGACCTCAAGCTGGTGATCTTCGGCCAGGACGCCGCCGTCGAGCAGCTCACCGCCAGCATCAAGCTGTCCCGCTCGGGGCTGGGCAACCCGGATCGCCCGATCGGCAACTTCCTGCTCGCCGGTCCCACCGGCGTCGGCAAGACCGAGGTCACGCGCCAGCTCGCGAACCTGCTGGGCATCGAGCTGATCCGCTTCGACATGTCGGAGTACATGGAGCGGCACACGGTTTCGCGCCTGATCGGTGCGCCCCCCGGCTATGTCGGCTTTGACCAGGGTGGCCTGCTGACCGAGCAGGTCATCAAGCACCCGCACTGCGTGGTGCTGCTCGACGAGATCGAGAAAGCGCATCCGGACGTGTTCAACCTGCTGCTGCAGGTCATGGACCACGGCACGCTGACCGACAACAACGGTCGCAAGGCGGATTTCCGCAACGTGATCCTGGTGATGACGACCAACGCCGGTGCCGAGGAATCCTCGCGGCGCTCGATGGGGTTCGCCGAGCAGAGCCATCTGACCGACGCGCTCGAGGTCATCCGCAAGATGTTCACGCCGGAGTTCCGCAACCGTCTGGACGCGATCGTGCCGTTCGCCGCACTGGGCAAGACCGAGATCGCCCGCGTGGTCGACAAGTTCCTGCTGCAGCTCGAGGAGCAGCTCGCCGCCAAGGGCGTGGTGCTGGACATCGAGGACGAAGCCAGGGTCTGGCTGGGCGAGCGCGGTTACGACGTCAAGATGGGCGCGCGCCCGATGGCGAGGGTGATCCAGGACAACCTCAAGCGCCCGCTGGCGGAGGAACTCCTGTTCGGCAAGCTCGCCCACGGCGGCCGCGTGCATGTGACGGTCGAGGACGACAAGCTCGAATTCGAGCTGGAAGCCCGCGAGAAGCAGGTGGCGCTGGAACCGGTCTGAGACGGTTGCGCCAAACACGGAAAAAGCCCGCTTCGGCGGGCTTTTTCCGTTATGGACGGCAGGGCATCACGGACGCGCTGCGGCCGCGGGTGCAAAAAAACCCGCTTTCGCGGGCTGGTGCTGCGGCTTACTTGTCGCGGAACGTGATGCGTCCCTTGCTCAGGTCGTAGGGCGTGAGCTGCACCGTCACCTTGTCTCCGGTCAGGATGCGGATGTAGTTCTTGCGCATGCGGCCCGAGATGTGCGCCGTGACCACGTGCCCGTTCTCAAGCTTCACCCGGAAGGTGGTATTGGGCAGCGTCTCGGCGACGATGCCGGGCATTTCGATGTGGTCTTCCTTGGCCATGCGGGGGCGGACGGAACTCGGGTAGCGAAAGGGCCGGCATTATCCGGGCTGGCGCCAATCCGTTCAACCGGCCGGGCTCAGACGACCTCCTCGAGTGCCTGCCAGCCGCGCGCGCCCAGGACCTCGAGCGGCCGGAATTTCTTCTTGTAGTCCATCTTCGGGCTGTCCGGCACCCAATAGCCCAGGTAGACGTACTGCAGGCCCAGTTCGAGTGCCACGCGGACCTGGCTGAGTACCGCGTAGGTCCCCAGGCCGCGAGCCGACTCGTCCGGATCGAAGAAGGTGTAGACCGCGGAAAGGCCTTGCGGAACGCGGTCCACGACCGCACAGGCAAGCAGGCGGCCATCCAGGCTGAATTCCCAGAATTCTGTGGCGCCCCAGCCGCAGTTGAGGAAGTTGTGGAAGCCCGACTTGTCCTCCGGATTCATTCCCGCACCATCGTGACGCGCGCGCAGGTAGCGCTGGTAGAGCGTGAACTGTTCGTCGGTGATGTCCTTGCGGATGTGCAGGCGAAGATCGGCGTTGCGCTGCTCGCAGCGGCGCTGCGCGCGGCCCGGCTCGAACTGCTGCACTGGAATTCGCGCAGGAATGCACGAACGGCACGACTCGCAGCGGGGGCGATAGACGTGGTTTCCGCCGCGACGGAAACCTTGTTCCAGCAGGCTCTCGTAGCGCTGCGGGTTGAGCACGTAGTCAGGATCGACGAACAGGCTGCGCGCGGCGCGCGCGGGCAGGTAGCCGCAAGGGTGTTCGGTGGACAGGAACAGCCGGACCCGGGCGCTCATGCGAGGCCCCCATCAACGGGTCGATGCCGCCTGGCAATGAGGTTCATGGCGGCAGATGCTCACGCGCAGCCGGCAGGGCGATGTCGAAGCGCCACTGGCCGGTACGCGGTGGCTCTTCTACGGCACTGCGCAGCATGCTGAGGAAACGCTCGCGGGAGACCTCCGTGGCGCCCAGGCTGCGCAGGTGGGGCGAGCCGACCTGGCAGTCGATCAGGCCGAAGTCCCAGGCGATCAGCTGTCGGGACAGCCAGAACAGGGCCAGTTTGGAAGCGTCGGAGGCGCGACTGAACATGGATTCGCCGAAGAAGACGCGGCCCAGCGCCACGCCATAGAGCCCGCCGATCAATTCGCCGTTACGCCAGACTTCCACCGAGTGCGCATAGCCGAACGCATGTAACTGCGCGTAGGCCTCGCGCATTTCGGCGCCCAGCCAGGTGCCGTGGCCGCGTGCACGCGGACCGCTGCACTCGGCCAATACCAGGGGAAAGGCGAGGTCGAGGCTCACGGCGTAATCGGCGCGCCGTACCGAGCGGTCCAGGGAATGCGATACGTGCAGATCCGTGGGAAGCAGGATCGCGCGCGGATCCGGACTCCACCACAGGATCGGTTCGTCCGGGTTGTACCAGGGAAAAATGCCGTAGCTGTAGGCGCGGATCAGGCGTTCCACCGAAAGATCCCCGCCAATTGCGAGCAAGCCGTTGGGGTCGCGCATCGCCAGATGCGCCGGCGGGAATGGCTGCTGGGGATCGCGGGGATCCAGCCAGTGAAGCCGGATCGGGTTATCCATCGGATCGGCCTGCGCTCGGGGCTAGCTTCCAATCGCGCCGGGATCCTGCGCGCGATAGGCCGTATGGTGCATGAATTCAGTCTCTCGCGCCGCCACCGCCCGACGCTCGCGGACCAGGTAATCGGCGACCGCCTCGTGCAGCCGCGGATCCGCCATCCGGTGCAAGGAGCGGGTGCGTACCGGCTCGAATCCACGGCCGTGCTTGTGCGCGCCCTGGGTGCCGGCATCGAAGCGCCGCAGGCCCTCGCGCAGGCACAGTTCGATGCCCTGGTAGTAGCAGCATTCGAAATGCAGGGAATGGTAATGCGCCTCGGCGCCCCAGTGCCGGCCGTACAAGGTGTCGCCGCCGACCAGCGTGATGGCGACCGCGACGCGCCGGCCCTGGTGCACCGCGAAGATCAGGCGCAGGTCGAGATCGGCGCTGCCGCCGACATCGGCGAGAAAGTCGCGGGTGAAGTAGGGCGACTGCCCTCGCTCGAGATAGGTATGGATGTAGAGCTCGTAGACGCGATCCCACTCGGGATC
>CAMLNE010000101.1 GCA_946481265.1 uncultured Panacagrimonas sp.
CGCAGGGCCAGACCGACCCCCGCCTGCGCCGCACGCTCGACGCCATGCTCGCCCGTCCGGTGCGTCGCCTCGTCTACGTTTCGACCTCCGGCGTCTACGGCGACTGCGCAGGACGCTGGATCGACGAGGACGAGCCCCTCAAACCCCGAACCGACCGGGCGCGGCGGCGGCTGGACGCGGAAGGCGCACTGGCCGGGTTCGCGCTCGCCACCGGCTGCCAGACCGTGATCCTGCGCGTACCCGGAATCTATGGACCCGGACGGCTGCCCCTCGAACGGCTGCGCAGTGCGGCGCCGGTGATCCACGAGCCGGAGTCGCCGTGGTCGAACCGCATCCATGTCGAGGACCTTGCCCAGGCCGCGCTGGCGGCGATGGCACGAGGAAGGGCCGGCGCCGCGTACAACGTGTCCGACGGCAACCCAAGCAGCATGAGCGACTATTTCCTGCGCTGTGCACGCCTGCTGGGTTTGCCCGAACCGCCACGCATCACGCTGCAGGAGGCGCGCAGCCGGCTGACGCCGGCGATGCTGTCCTTCCTAGACGAGTCCAAGCGCCTGCTCACGACCCGCATGCGCGAGGAGCTCGGCGTCAGGCTGCGCTTTCCGGATCTGGACGCGGGCCTGCGCGCCTGCCTGGCCTGACCCGCGGAGCCTGCACCGCGCCGGTCTGAACGAGGTGCCAGCACAAGGCGCAAGCCGCGCGCAGCCAGTGCCCGGCTTCCGCAATCGTCTGGCCGAGCGATTGGAAATGCAGTCTAGAATCCGCCCGATCGGCCCGCCGGGCCGCACTTGGGAGAGCCCCGGATGAGCATGGTGCAGGAGTTCAAGCAGTTCGCGATGCGCGGCAACGTGGTCGATCTTGCGGTCGGCGTGATCATCGGGGCAGCCTTCGGCAAGATCGTGTCCTCGCTGGTCGCTGATGTGGTGATGCCGGTACTGGGCATGATCGTCGGCGGTATCGATTTTTCCGACATGGCCATCACGCTCAAGGCGGCCGAGGGCGAGACGCCCGCCGTCCTGCTCAGCTACGGCAAGCTGGTGCAGGCCACCTTCGATTTCATGATCGTCGCCTTCGCGATCTTCATGGTCGTCAAGGGCATCAATCGCATGAAGAAGGCCGAAGAGGCCGCCCCTCCGCCGCCGCCGCCCGGCCCGAGCAACGAGGAAGTACTGCTGGCCGAAATCCGCGACCTGCTCAAGAAGTAGATCCGCTGCCCGGGAAGGCGCGCCAGCTGCGCGCCTTCCTTGCCGCCTTGCCACCGACGTCCGGCCCTCGCCGGGCGGCGGCCTGCCTGGCCGGCGTCTTCGCCGACGCCTTCCGCTAAACTTGCGCCCCCCCGGCGTCGCGCGCCGAGGGACGTCCACTATTCGAATCACCCCGGGAAGGGAGTCCTCGCATGCCGGTCAAGATTGCCGTGCTCAAGGAAACCGCGCCGCGCGAGAAGCGTGTGGCGCTGGTACCTGCTGTTGCCGACAAGCTCAACAAGCTCGGCGCCGAGATTTACATGCAGTCCGGTGCCGGCCTGGCCGTGAAGCTGGCCGACGGTGCCTACAAGGATGTGCACTTCGCGGCCAACCCGCAGGGCCTGGTGACGGACGCCGACATCGTGCTGGCGGTGCAGCCGCCGCCGATGGAGGTGGTCGACTCCATGAAGGAAGGCTCGATCCTGATTTCCTTCGTCTACGCGCACAAGGAAACGGCGCTCGCCGCCAGGCTGCGTGATCGCAAGATCACCTGCTTCGCGATGGAACTGGTGCCGCGCATCACGCGCGCCCAGGCGATGGACGCGCTGTCCTCGCAGGCTGCGCTTGCGGGCTACTACGCGGCGCTGCTGGGCTCGACCCAGCTCGCGCGGATCCTGCCCATGATGACCACCGCCGTCGGCTCGATCCGACCGGCCAAGTGCCTGGTGATGGGCCTGGGCGTGGCCGGCCTGCAGGCGCTGGCCACCGCGCGCCGGCTCGGTGCGATGACCGAGGGCTACGACGTGCGCCCGGAAACCAAGGAGCAGGCCGAGTCGCTGGGCGCAAAGTTCGTCGACACCGGCGTCGACGCGCGCGGCCAGGGCGGCTATGCACGCGAACTGACCGCCGAGGAGAAGGACAAGATCGCCGCGGTCGTCACCAAGCACATCCAGGCGGCGGACCTGATCATCACCACGGCGGCGATTCCCGGCCGCCCCTCGCCCAAGCTGATCAGCAAGGCGCAGGTCGACGGCATGAAGGCCGGCAGCGTGATCGTCGATCTCGCCGCCGAGGGCGGCGGCAACTGCGAGCTGACGAAGCCGGGCGAAACCGTGCAGGTCGGCCAGGTGACGATCGTCGCGCCGCTGAACGTGCCGAGCCTGCTCGGCGAGCACGCCAGCGAGCTGTACTCGAAGAACCAGTTCAACCTGATCGAGCTGTTCCTGAAGGACAAGGCGATCGCCATCGACTGGGAAGACGAGGTGCTCGCAAAAAGCTGCTTGACGCACGCCGGCGAGATCAAGAACGAGATGGCCAAGAAGGCCGTCGAAGGCTGAGGGAGGAAATCGAAATGGAAGCGCAAACCGTCCTGACGGGCTTCGTCGCCCTGTACATCTTCATGCTCGCCGCCTTCACCGGCTACGAGATCATCGGCCGCGTGCCGTCGATCCTGCATACGCCGCTGATGTCGGGGTCCAACTTCGTGCACGGCATCGTCGTGGTCGGCGCGATCTACGCGACGCTCAATGCCACCTCGGTGCTCGAGCAGGCGATCGGGTTCTTCGGCGTGCTGCTGGGCGCCGGCAACGCGGCCGGCGGCTATGTCGTGACCGAGCGCATGCTCGAGATGTTCAAGCCCTCGGACAAGAAGAAGACGTGAATCGGGGGCGGAGAAGCGGGAATCGTCGGCTGACGCCCGCTCCTCGCTTCTGACGGTTCCCGATTCCCGATTCCCGATTCCCGGAGATTCCATGTCCCCCCAGTTCATCATCGACGCCAGCTTCATCGCCGCGGCGTTCCTGTTCATCTACGGCCTCAAGCGCATGTCGTCGCCGGTGACGGCGCGATCCGGCATCGTCGTCGCGGGCTGGGGCATGCTCGTGGCGGTGCTCGCCAGCTTCCTCTACACCTTCGGCGTGACCGAAGTGGCCCGGCCGCACCTGGTGTCCAACGCCCTGGTGGCCCTGGTCGCCCTGGTGCTCGGCGTGTCCTGGGCCTGGTGGAGCGGCAAGAAGGTCGCGATGACCGCGATGCCGCAGATGGTGGCCCTGTACAACGGCATGGGCGGCGGCTCGGCCGCGGCCATCGCCGCGATGGTGCTGCTGCAGGCGCCGCCGGCCGAAGGGGTCGCCGGCCATGGCGTCGTGCATTACCTGGTCACCGTCTTCGGCGGCCTGATCGGTGCGGTCTCGCTGGCCGGCTCGCTGATCGCGTGGGCCAAGCTCGACGGCCGCGTCAACGGCACCTGGCGCTACACCGGCCTGCAGGCGGTCAATGGCACCGTCATGCTCATCACGCTGGCCATCGGCGGCTACATCATCTTCGCCGAGCACGGCCATGCGCCGGCCATGATCGTCGTCGCGTTCTTTGCCGCCGCCCTGCTCTTCGGCGTATTCATGACCATGCCCATCGGCGGCGCCGACATGCCCGTCGTGATCTCGCTGTACAACGCCTTCACCGGCCTGGCCGTCGGCATGGAAGGCTACGTTCTGCAGAACCCGGCGCTGATGATCGCGGGCATGGTGGTCGGATCGGCCGGCACCCTGCTCACGCTGCTGATGGCCAAGGCCATGAACCGCAGCGTGTCGAACGTGATCTTCTCGAACTTCGGTGCCACCGGTGGCGAAGAACAGGGCGAGATGAAGGGCTCGATGAAGCCGGTGGACGCCGGCGATGCCGGCATCCAGATGCGCTACGCGCAGAAGGTCATCATCGCGCCGGGCTACGGCCTGGCGGTGGCGCAGGCGCAGCACAAGCTGTTCGAGTTCGTGAAACTGCTGCAGGCGGCGGACGTCGAGGTGAAGTTCGCGATCCACCCGGTTGCGGGCCGCATGCCCGGGCACATGAACGTGCTGCTCGCCGAGGCCGGCGTGCCGTACGACATCATCTACGACATGGAAGACATCAACGCGGAGTTCAAGGAGGCCGACGTCGCCATCGTGGTCGGCGCCAACGACACCGTGAACCCGGCCGCCCGCACCAACAAGTCCTCGCCGATCTACGGCATGCCCATTCTCAACGTGGACATGGCCAAGCAGGTGTTCGTGGTCAAGCGTGGCCAGGGCAAGGGCTACTCGGGCGTGGAGAACGAGCTGTTCTTCAAGGACAACACCAACATGGTCTACGGCGATGCGCAGAAGGTCATGGTGTCCATGATCCAGGCGGTCAAGTCGCTCGAGGGCGGCCACTGACCGAGGGCCTGAGCGCCCGAAGCATCGGGATTCACCGGCGCCCGCCTTCCCGCGGGCGCTTTTTTTGGCCTGCTCGGCATGGCCTTGGCCCGCCGGATGGCGGCGCCGGATCCGCCACGGACAAGCCCGACGCAGACAGGAGCAGGGAAGAAGAAAGGCACCGCCTGCGGCGGACGCCATTTCCATGCAAGGGTCAGGTGCATTTTCGGTCCGGTTCCCTTCGTACCTTGCTCACCTCTTAGTTCCGCTTCACCTCTTTGGTCCTGCGCCCTGCGTCCGCTTTTTGTCCAGCACTCGACGGCCACGCCGGATCCTTTCGCGGTGATCCGCACCGCGGCCTGGACAGAGTCCCGCCCCGATGGTGAAGAATCCTTTTTTTGCATAGGCTCCGACGTGCCTCGTTCGACCTGCCGGTGGAAGCGCCCATGACCATTGTTCCCGTGCTGATGGCTGGCGGCTCCGGTACCCGCCTGTGGCCGCTGTCGCGCGCCTCCTATCCCAAGCAGTTCCTGCGTCTGCTCGATGACACCAGCCTGCTGCAGGCCACCGCGCGTCGCGTCCAGGAACTCGCGGACACGACGGCGCCGCTGGTGATCGGCAACGAGAAGCACCGCTTCATCATCGCCGAGCAGTTGCAGGAGATCGGCTTCGAGCATCCCGACATCCTGCTCGAGCCGGAGGGCCGCAACACGGCACCCGTCGCCGCGGTCGCGGCCCACTACGTGGCGCAGAAGCACGGACCGGACGCGATCGTGTTCCTGATGGCGGCTGACCAGACCATCGCCGACACCGCGGCCTTCCTGGCCAGCGCCCGGCTCGCGGTCCAGGCCGCGCAGGCCGGCCGCCTGGTGAGCTTCGGCATCCAGCCGCAAGGCCCGGAGACCGGATTCGGCTACCTGCGCGTCGGCCCGCCGCTGGCCACCGTGCCCGGTGCCTTCGAAGTGTCCGGCTTCTTCGAGAAGCCCACGCTGGAACGGGCACAGACCTACCTGCAGGAAGGCGGGTACTACTGGAACGGCGGCATGTTCATGTTCCGAGCAGCGACCTTCCTCGAAGAGCTGCGCACGCTCGAGCCCGAGATGCACGCGCGCGCCGCGGAGTCCCTCGCCACCGGCATGCGTGACCTCGACTTCGTGCGGCTCGACGCGACGGCGTTCAGGGCCTGCCGCAGCGACTCCATCGACTACGCGGTGATGGAGAAGAGCCACAACATCGCGCTGGTTCCGCTCGATGCCGGCTGGGATGACGTCGGTTCATGGACCTTCCTGTCCCGGCTGCCGGCGGCGGACGCGGACGGAAACCACGTGCGGGGCAATGTCCTGCTGGAAGGCTCGCGCGACAACCTGGTGCAGTCCGGCCGGCGCCTGGTCTCGCTGCTGGGCGTCGACAACCTGGTGGTGGTGGAAAGTGACGACGCGATCCTGGTGGCCGCACGCGACCGCCTGCAGGACGTCGGGACGATCGTCAAACGCCTCCAGGCGGAAAAGCGCACCGAGGCGGACAGCCTGCCGCGCGTGGCGCGCCCCTGGGGGTACTACGAGACCATCGCGATCGAGGCGCGATTCCAGGTCAAGCGCATTCTGGTCAAGCCGGGGCACAAGCTCTCGCTGCAGATGCACCATCACCGCGCGGAGCACTGGGTGGTCGTGCGCGGCACGGCGCGCGTCAGCTGTGGCGAAAAGGTTTTCCTGCTCACCGAGGACCAGTCGACCTACATCCCGCTGGGGACCACCCACCGCGTCGAGAACCCCGGCAAGGTTCCGCTGGAGATGATCGAGGTGCAGTCCGGTTCCTATCTAGGGGAGGACGACATCGTGCGCTTCGACGATGTCTACGGCCGCACCGGTGGCTGAGGGGCGGCTTCGAGCACATTGCCCCGATTTCAGGGCCGGCGTTGTGGAGGGGTGACCTCGCCGGATCGTGTTCAGGAACCGGGAGGCGGGAACGGGAGGCAGCTACCAGCTTCGACCGAGCTGCAGGGTGATTGCAGCCAGACCATAGTCTTCCTTGGCGCGGCCGTAAGACTGCTCCGGGTTCGTGTAGGTCTCGCTCTTGGGGCCCTGGATTTTCAGCGCCGTGCCGAGCTCCCAGCCCTTTCCGAACTTGTGCGAGAGGCCAAGCTCCACCTCGAAATCGGCGGTTAGGTTCAGTGTCGGCGTCAGCGTGTGGTTCGGTACCGCGTTGCCCGAAATGTTCGTGCCCGCTCGCAGGACGGTGTTGTCGCTCCAGTTGTACGCCAGACCCAGTGCAAGGATGTACTGGTCCTTGTGCTCCAGCGTCTGCGCGAAGAACACCCGCGACGGCGCATCCGGGTTGTCTGGACGGGTCGCGGTCACGGTCGCGTCGCGCAGCGCGTGTGACCAGTCGAGCCAGTTGAGCTCCATGGCGAGCAGCCATTTGGGTGTGAATTGCCAGGCGAAGCCGGCGCCAAATTCCTGTGCCAGCGCAAACCCGTCGACACGCAGATCCTGGTACTTCACGTGCCCCAGGCCGATCGCGTCGTAGTTGATCGTGGCGGTGCCGTTGCGCAGTTTCAGATCCGTTTCGGTCGCATAGCTCACCCCCAGTGTCAGGTTCGGCGTCTGCTTGTACTGCACTCCGATGCGGCCGTTCCAACTCAACCCGTCGGCTCCGTCGATGCGCAGGCCGTAGAAATCCGGTTCCGGGTCCGGTGCGGCGAACGAGGTCTTCGGGAACAGCTTCTGTCGCGTCGAGGAATAGCTCAGGTTCAGGCCGAGTCCGACGCTCAGGCGATCGTTGGCCTGCCATGCCACGGCGGTCGCGAACTTGGTGACCCCGAGCACCGCGGAATAGTCGTCGCGAGTGCCATAGATCGTCCTGAGGTTCTCGTAGGTCACGCCGGTACCGCCCGAGGCGAACAGGCCGGCGCCAAAACGAAGGTCGGGATGCAGTGCCTGCGTGACGTACGCCCAGCTGCCGATGATGCCCAGCGGTGCATCCATGTCGTGGTCGTCGTTCAACTCGTCGGAATGCGCATAGTCGAAATACCAGAACGGGACGATCGCGCCGTCGACGCGGGTGCCCTCTATCTGCGTCATCCCCGCCGGATTGATGTTCACCGCGTTGGCGTCGCGCGCCACCGGGATGTCCGCGCCGCCCAGGCCGATGGATTCGGCGCCGAATCCGATGACGTTGAGTCCATTGCTGGCCATGACCGGCAACGGTCCGAGCGCAAGCCCCAGCAGGACCATGCAGCCGCTGAACCGCGCCAGGCGCCGTCGGCGCTTGTATTTCATCTGCTCTCCCGTGAATGCGTGCCGGCTTGGGCGCGACTCCACGACGTGGAGATTCGCAACCGACTGGATTGTCCCGTTCGCACGTGCGACCCGATCAGTCGGGCGGCCCCGTATTGCTGCCACCTGTGCGCGCCGAGAGCGGGACAAGATGGATGGCGACCAGAATTTTTCTTGTATCGACTGGCTGTGCGCCCCGCGAGGTTCGTTTGCGAGGCACGCGATACGGCATCGTTCAGCCTGCCGGCACCTTCACTCCGGGCTTCCATGCCAGGCCACCGAGCACGATCACGCGCAGCTGGTCGGTGAGGCTGGCTGCGATCGCGCCCTGGGTATCGGGATGCTCGGCCGGCAGCTCGAGCAATTCGCCCAGGGCGGAGACCACGGTGTTCACCAGCAGCGTGGCCATCATCTCGACGTCGTCGCGCGGCAGCTGGTTGAAGTGCGGGAACCGGGCGAAGTCGGCGGCGAGGTCGATCACGAAGCCGCGGATCTCGCGCGCGATCGCCTCGCGCAGCGGCCCCGAGCCGCCGTAGCGCTCGCGCGACAGGAAGTGGAAGGCCGGACGGTTGGCGTTGACGTAGAGCAGGAAAGTGCTGGTCGAGGCGGCCAGCATGTTGTCGCCCGGCGCCTGGGTGGTGCGCGCCGCGCGGATCAGCCGGCGCAGCTGCTGGCAGGTTTCGTCGACCAGCGCCAGGCCCAGTTCGTCCATGTCCCGGAAGTGCCGGTAGAAGGAGGCCGGCACCACCCCGGCGTCGCGGGTGACCTCGCGCAGCGACAGGCTCGCGAAGCTGCGCCCGTTCGCGACCAGCGCGATGGCCGAGTCCATCAGGGCCTGGCGTGTCTGCTGCTTTTTTGTGTCCCGGATGGCCATGGGGGCGCAGGCTATCACCAGCAAGGCCATAACAGCACATTCGTATTCATGGAAAATTCTGCCAACTCATATAGATGATCGGATCCGAACGCCGTTTGTCGGACGTTCAGTAAACAACTGTTGACTGATTTTTCGGGATTCGGCATTGTGTGAACACTTGTTCACTCAATGGAACCGTTGATGTCCCAGGTCGCCCTTCGTCCCACCCAGTTCCTGAGCAAGACGTTCGCCCCGCTGGTCGACCGGGCGGCGTTCGATTTCTGGTCGCGCGAGTTCGGCAGCACGGCCAGCCGCAGCCGTATCGTGGCCCGAGTGGTCGGCCGGCGTGCCGAGTCGGCGCGCTCGGTGACCCTCGAACTGCAGCCTAATCGCCGCTTCCAAGGCTTCGTCCCCGGGCAGCACGTCAATCTCACGGTGGAGATCGACGGTCGCCGCGTCACCCGCAGTTACAGCCTGACCGACATCCCGCGCACCGATGGCCGCCTGAGCCTGACCGTGCAGAAGGTCGAGGGCGGCCTTGTCAGTGCACATCTGTTCTCGAATGTGCGCCCCGGCGATCTCTTGGAGCTCGGTGCGGCATTCGGCGATATGACCCTGCCCGAGGTTCTGCCGTCGAAGCTGCTGTTCCTCGCCGCGGGCAGCGGGATCACGCCGCTGATGAGCCTGACGCGCCAGCTCGCCGCGCGCGGCATGCCGGTCGAGACCACGCTGGTCTACTGGGCGCGCCACCGCGCCGATCTGTGCTTCCTGCCGGAACTCAAGGCCCTGGCGGCGCGCGAGCCGCGTTTTCGCCTGCGTATCGCGCTGACCGGTGATGCCGCCACGGCGGCTGACGAACTGCGCGGCCGCCCGAGCACCGAACTGCTCACGTCCGCCGCGCCGGATCTCGCCGGGCAGACCGTCTACGCCTGCGGCCCGGCGGGCTTTGTCGAACGGGTCGAGGCGCTGCTGGGGCCGGTGGCCCAGGCCGTGCACAGCGAGTCCTTCACGCCGTCCGGTTGCGCGCCCGCCGATCCGACGCAGACCGTCACGCTGAGGCTCGCCAGGAGCCAGCGCGTACTCAGCGTGCCAGCCGGGCAGCCTCTGCTCGCCGCGCTCGAAGCCCAGGGCATCCGCCCGCCCTCGGGCTGCCGCATGGGCATCTGCAACACCTGCGCCTGCGGCAAGTCCGAAGGCGTCAGCCGAAACCTCAAGAACGGCGGCGACAGCGCCGAACCCGAAGCCAACCTGCGCATCTGCATCAGCAGCGCGCAGTCCGACCTGACGCTCGATCTCTGAACCCGGCAGCAAGGGTCAACGCTTTTCCAGGAGCAACACCATGAGCAATACCCCCGACCGCAAGCTGAGCCCCGCCGAGATCGACGCCTTCGGCGCCGAACTGGATGCGCTGCGCGCGCGCACCGTCGCAAGGCTTGGCGCGGAAGACGCCACGTACATCCGCAACATCGTGCGCACCGTGCGCTACACCGAGGTTGCCGGTCGCGCGCTGCTGATGGCGGGCATCTTCCCGCCGGCCTGGATCCTCGGAACGCTGACCTTGGGCGTCTCCAAGATCATCGAGAACATGGAGCTGGGCCATAACGTGATGCATGCCCAGTACGACTGGATGAACGATCCGGAGCTCAACGGCCAGACCTACGAGTGGGACACTGCCGGCACCTCGGACAACTGGCGTCACACGCACAACCACATCCATCACACCTACACCAACGTGATGGGCAAGGACCACGATATCGGCTACGGCCTTCTTCGCCTGTACCCCGAGCAGAAGTGGGAGCCGCGGTTCCTCGCCAATCCCGTGCTCGCGGTGATCCTGATGGCGTTCTTCCAGCACTTCGTCGCGGTGCAGTCGCTCGAACTCGAGCGCTGGGTCGGTGCCCCGGACAAGGCCGCACGCAAGGCCGAGGGCGAACGCATCGCCCGCGCCTGGAAGCCGGCATGGAAGAAGATGCGCAGGCAGCTCGGCAAGGATTATCTGCTGTTCCCGGCGCTGGCCGGCCCCTTCTTCCCCATCGTGTTGGCCGGCAACGTCGGCGCCAACCTGATCCGCAACCTGTGGGCATCCGCGATCATCTTCTGCGGTCACTTCACCACGGACACCGAGGTGTTCCCGGAGTCGGTGCTGGAGAACGAATCGCGTGGCCACTGGTACCTGCGCCAGCTGCGCGGCTCGTCGAACCTCTCGGGCGGCAAGCTGATGCACATCATGAGCGGCAACCTCTCGCACCAGATCGAGCACCACCTGTTCCCCGACGTTCCGGGGCGCCGCTACGCCGAGATATCGGCGGAGGTCAGGAAGATCTGCGCGAAGTACGGCCAGCACTACAACGTCGCCTCCTTCGGCAGTCAGCTCGGCTCGGTGTTCAAGCGCCTGTTCGTGCACGCGTTGCCGACGCGTCCGGTCAGGCCCCAGGCGGTCGTCGAGGCGCCGGCCACCCGGACCGAGGACGCACGCGAACTGCTCGCGGCCTGATCCCTCTGCCATCGTCCTGCCGCCGCCTGACCTGGCCGCGGCAGCGCGGCGGCCGGCGCCTCCATTACACTCGCGGCCTTGACTCTGCGAGGAAATGCCGTGCGCTTTGAAGGGACTGAAAACTACGTCGCCACCGACGACCTGAAGATGGCGGTCAACGCCGCCGTCACCCTGCAGCGCCCGCTGCTGGTCAAGGGCGAGCCTGGCACCGGCAAGACGCGGCTGGCACAGGAAGTGGCCGCGCAGCTGGGCATGCCCTACTTCGAGTGGCACATCAAGTCGACCACCAAGGCGCAGCAGGGTCTGTACGAGTACGACGCAGTGTCACGCCTGCGTGACTCGCAGCTCGGCGATGCCAAGGTCAAGGACATCGCCAACTACATCGTCAAGGGCAAGCTGTGGGAGTGCTTCGAGTCCGACAAGACGCCGCTGCTGCTTATCGACGAGATCGACAAGGCCGACATCGAGTTCCCCAACGATCTGCTGCGCGAACTCGACCAGATGGCGTTCTATGTCTACGAGACACGCCAGACGATCTCGGCGCGGCAACGGCCGGTGATCATCATCACCTCGAACAACGAGAAGGAACTGCCCGACGCCTTCCTTCGCCGCTGCTTCTTCCACTACATCCGCTTTCCCGACAAGGACACGATGCAGCGCATCGTGGACGTCCACTTTCCCGACCTGAAGAAGAACCTGGTCAAGGAGGCGATGGAAGTGTTCTTCGGACTGCGCGAGCTGCCAGGCCTGAAGAAGAAGCCGTCGACCTCCGAGCTGCTGGACTGGCTCAAGCTGCTGCTGGCCGAGGACATCGATCC
>CAMLNE010000102.1 GCA_946481265.1 uncultured Panacagrimonas sp.
GCACGTGCTCGTTGCCCATCGCGTCCAGCGTGTACGACTTCACGCAGCCGGCGCGGACCGTGAACAGGGAGCTGACCGGGCATCCGGCCTGCACCAGGGTGGCGCCCGGCATCTGGGGCGGCAGCAGCGTGACGGCCGTCAATCGCGAGCCGGCCAGTTCGGGGCAGCGCGAGGCGCAGTCCCTGACCGGGCAGGTTCGGCAGTGCAGATTGGCAGGTGCGAGCTGGGGCGCGACGTCGAATGCCATGGCCAGGACTCCGTTGAACGTGGAGTCAGCTTGCCGTCGGCCGATCCGCCGTCGTAGTCGGGATTCCCGCAAGGCCGCCTGTGGAAACTACGTATGGCGCCGGCCGATCGGCCCGGCCCATGGAGACGGTTCATGGACACGGCGCCGCGGAGCCGGCCGGACACGAGGCCTGATCGGTCGCGACGGTGACCGGCATCCAATCGACGTTTCCCGCCGGATCCGGAGGGCGATCCAGTGCGACCAGGGTGGGCCCGTCGAGCTGGTAGAGATCGGGCTTGTAGCCGATCCGGCCTTCCGGTCGCAGATCGACGGTCCAGTACATCAGCAGGATCGGAACCGGATGCGGCAGGTCGACCTGGATCGTGTCGGGCCCCGACACCGCCGCGTCCAGCGCTGCCCGATCCCACACCGGTGATCCGGCGAGCAGCCGTTCGGCGAGATCGAAGGGATGCTCCACCCGGATGCAGCCGGAACTGAAGGCCCGTTGGGGCGCGGCAAAGTTCCCGGTGTGGGGTGTCTCGTGCAGGTAGACGGCGTGGGAATTGGGGAAGCGGATGGCGATCCGGCCGAGCGCTCCCAACAGCCCGGCCTCCTGCCTGAGGAAGATCTCCCCGTTGAGCGCGCGCGACCAGTCGACGCTCCTGGTGTCCACCGGGTTCCCGCTGGCATCGAACGCGTCCAGCCGGTTGCGCGCCAGGTAGCCCGGGTCCTTCGACAGGCGGGGCAGGATGTCCTCCTTCAGGATCGTCGGTGGAACCACCCAGCGCGGATTCAGCGTGAGGTGGGTGATCTGCGCCCGGAAGATCGGCGTGCGCCGGAAAGGCAGTCCGACCTGGATGCGGGAGGTGAAAGCCGGAACGCCCTCGTGCACGTAGTGGACGCGAAAGCCCGCGATGTCGACCAGGACGAAGTCGCCCGGCAGGTCGTGCAGCATCCAGCGCGCGCGCTCGAGATTGGCACGCAGCTGGTCGATCCTGGCTTCGACCGGAATGTTGAGGACGCGGCGCGTGGCAGACCCGACACGGCCGTCGACCTCGAGGTACTGCTCCTCCTGGAACAAGCGCACCGCCGAATCGAGTTCGGTGTCGAAGTGGTCGGCCTGGGTATCCGTCGTCGGCGCGCCGTATCCGCCCAGCAGCAGCCGCCGGCGCAGGGCCGGTACGCGTGGATCGACGTCGCCGAGACCGAGGGTGGGCCCGTCCGCGATCGAGGGCCATCCCTCCTGCGCCGCAATTTCGCGCAGGCGCTGCAGCCGGTCGCGCAGTCCTTCGTAGATGGGGTGCTGCGGCCGCGCCGAGTGCGCCAGCACATCGAGCTGCCCGGAATCCACGGCCGCGATGGCGAGTTCGAGACCGCGGTCGACGTCGACCGTCCGACGGTCGATGTTCCACACCGCGTCCAGGTCGTGCGGGTCGAGCTTGCCGCGGTAGAGGTGCAGCAGGGCGCGCAGGAAGCCGCGGGTCAGTGCCCACTCGCGCGTTGCGGGTTCTCCAGCATCGCCGGTCTGGCCCGTCCCGAGAGCATCGAGCGCGGCCAGCCCATAGTGCGCCGGCTCCAGCCCATCACCGCGAAGTTCGAGCAGCCAGTCGCGCAGCGCGCTCATCCGGTCGGGATGTCCGACCCACGTGGGCTGGAAGTCGCGGCGCTGGTAAAAGCTCGCCACGCCCGCGCCGAGCGCATCGGGACCGCCTGGAGCCCGCAGCGCGGGGTCCTCCTGCCGGACGATCTGCGCTTGCGCGCGCAGCGCCTCGGACAGCGCGCCGTCCGGCACGCCCGCGGCAGGCTGCAGCCAGAGCATGGCCGAAACACCGGCGAGGAAGAGGCGCCAGGCGCCTGCGCCCCTCGATCGTGATCGCGTCCCGATCTGCCGGCCCCGGCGGCGGATCGTCGACATGAGCCCGCACGCGCCGTCACGGATCAGCATGATCCGTGGCGCCGGTCAGGACAGGGCCGGCCCGGGAGTGCCGCCGCCGGCCGCCTGCGTCCGGGCACAGGTCTCGCACTGAGTTGCATGGATCACCGCCAGGAGCCGTTCGTGCGAAATCAGGTGTCCGCAATTCTCGCATTGATCGCCGCCACCCCGTTCCAGGTGGGCGAGGGCGTGCTCGATCCTGCCCAGCTCCGAGATCACCGAGCGCTCCAGGCCGGCGAGTACCTCGTCGTTCTCGCGCTCGATTGCCTGGTCGGAGAAATCCGGGTCGACGGGTCCGTTCGCCCGCGTCCGATCCAGGTGGATGCGATGCAGCCGGTCCTGCAGGCCGTGCCGCTCCTGTTCCAGCTTGTGGCGGCGCATGGCGATATGGGTCATGTCGGGCTCCGGAGGATGTAGGCCCATCGTTTCACCATGCGGCGAACCCGTCCCTGATCTGGATCAATGCAGCAGCCGCATGCATGGACGAGCGGGGGATGGGAATGATCCAGATCAAGGACACGAGGCGGATAACGGAACAGAGTGGGCCATCGGCCCCCACTATCCAGGTGCTCCGTGACCCCCGACATCAAGGCCTTCTACGACCCCACGACCGGCACGATCAGCTACGTGCTGCGCGATCCGACGACGCTGTCCTGCGCGATCATCGATCCGGTGCTGGACTACGATCCGCGCGCCGGCCGCCTGTCCTCGACCTGCGCATCCGCCATCCTCGAACACGTTCGTGAGCAGGGCCTGACCGTCCAGTGGATCCTGGAGACGCACGCACACGCGGATCACCTCTCGGCGGCGCAGTGGCTGCGGACCCAGGTGGGCGGGCGTGTCGGCATCGGGGAACACATCCGCGCGGTCCAGGCGCGATTCGCGGCGCTGTTCGGATTCGAGTCCTCGTTCCGTGCGGATGGATCGCAGTTCGACCACCTGTTCCGTGACATCGAGGTATTCCACGTCGGCAACCTGCCGGTTCGCGTCATGCATACGCCCGGACACACGCCCGCCTGCATCAGCTACGTTGCAGGCGACGCGGTATTCGTCGGCGATACGCTGTTCATGCCGGACTACGGGACGGCGCGCGCCGATTTCCCCGGCGGAGATGCGCAGCAGCTTTACCGCTCGATCCAGCGCATCCTGGCGATGCCACCACAGACACGGCTGTTCATGTGCCATGACTACCGGCCGGGTGGACGCGAGGCGAAATGGGAGACCACGGTCGAGGCGCAGCGCGCACTCAACGAGTGGGTGCGCGACGGCGTCAGCGAAAGCCAGTTCGTCGCCCGCCGGCGCCTGCGCGACGCCGAGCTGGACGCCCCGGTCCTGATCCTGCCTTCGCTCCAGGTGAACATCCGCGCCGGGCATCTTCCGGCCCCGGAACCGAACGGCATCCGCTATCTCAGGATTCCGCTCGACCAGCTCGGCAACGCCGGCTGAGACCGGGCGCGAATCCAGGCACTGCCTGTCCTCCGCGCGCGACGAGCGCGAACGGCCCGGGCAGGATGCGCCGGGCGCGCGTGCCGCACCGCAGGCCGGTCCCTGCGCGCGCATCGCCGTTCATGCGCTGGGTCGCCGGCCGGTTCGACACCGCCGCTCAGGTCCGGGCGCGGAGCGCATCGGCCGGCGAGCCGTTCTGCAGGGACGCCTGCATCCATGGAATGAAGGCTTCGATGAGCAGCGCCGGCTGGTAGAGATAGCCCTGGCCCACGTCGCAACCGGCCGCCACCAGGAACTCGCGCTGGTCGACCGACTCGATTCCCTCGGCGATCACGCCCAGCTCGAGCTTCTGCGAAATCCCCACGATCGCGTTGAGCAACTGCTCGTCGCGCGCGATCTTTCCGATGCCGCGCACATAGCTCATGTCCAGCTTGATTTCGGCGATCGGGAACTCGCGCAGGGCGGGCAGGGATGAATAGCCGGTGCCGAAGTCGTCGATGCTCAGCTTCACGCCCAGACGGGCCAGGCGGCGCAGGTTCTCGTGCACGGTCAGGCTGGAGCGCAGGATCACCGTTTCGGTGACCTCCAGTCGGATCGCCGGACCGGGCAGCTCGAACTCGCCGAGCAGGGATTCGACCGCCGGGCCCAGGTCCGTGCGTTCGAACTGGCTGGCGGACACGTTGATCGACACCGGCCCCATTTCGGGCAGCTCGGACCGGAGCGTGGCGATCTCCCTGATCGCCGTTCGCAGGACCCAGTCGTTCAGCGCGCAGATCAGGCCATCCTGTTCCGCGATGCCGATGAACTCCGCGGCCGGCAGCAGGCCGCGCTCCGGATGGTTCCACCGCAGCAGGGCTTCTGCACCGACCACGCGACCCGTGCGCAGGTCGACCTGGGGCTGGTAGGCCAGGCGCAGCTCGTCCTGGCGCAGCGCCCGGCGCAGCGCGTCCTGCATCTCGTGACGACGACGCGCACTGACGTCCATCGCGGCATCGAAGAACTGGAAGCGTCCACGCCCGCGGGCCTTGGCCTGGTACATCGCCACATCCGCGCTGCGCAGCAGGCGCTCGGGGCTGTCCTCCGGATCTCCCGACACGACGATCCCGATGCTGGCCCCGATCTTCACGGTGGCCCCGTGCACCTTGATCGGACAGGACAGGACGTCGAGCAGGCGCTGTGCGGACTCGATGGCCTGGTCGGGGCGGCCGAGGTTTTCGATCAACACCGCGAACTCGTCACCGGACAGGCGCGCAATGACGTCGGTGTCACGCAGGGCGGAGCGCATCATGCGTCCGATCTTGGACAGCAGCTCATCGCCCCCGGCGTGCCCGAGCGTGTCGTTGACGTTCTTGAAATGGTCCAGGTCGAACAGCATCACCGCCAGCGCGTTGCCGCTGCGTCGTGCCCGGGCGAAGGCCTCGTCCAGGCGCTGCTCGAAGTGGTGACGGTTGGGCAGGCCGGTGAGGCTGTCGTACATCGCGAGCTGCGTGAGCTGCTGCTCGCTGCGCAGGCGCGCCGTGATGTCCTCGTAGATCACGAAGAAATGGGTGACCTGGCCGCTGTCGTCGCATACCGGCGTGATGGTCTGGTCGACGTCCAGCAGTGCGCCGTCCCGGTGGCGGTTGCACAGGTGGCCGCGCCAGACGCGGCCGGCGCGGATGGTGCTCCACAGCTCGCGATAGAAGGCGGTGCTCTGCCGACCCGACTTGAGCACCTGCGGCGTGCGTCCGATCACGTGCTCCGGACGATGGCCGTACAGAGTGGTGAACGCGTGATTGACCCACTCGATGCGCCCGTTCCGATCGGCCATGAACATGGCATTGGCGGCCACGTTCACCGCGCGTGCCATCAGGGGCGCATCGTGGGGGGCGGCATGCTCCGGCACCGGGCCGGGCGGCGTTTCGACATCGTGGCTGGCCATCGGGATCCGGGTCTTGTCAGGGATGTCGGAAGCAGGCTGCTTGATCGCGGCTCGACCGCGCATTGATCCATGTCAATACGAGGCGTGTCGGCTGGACAGGCCGAGACCCGGTTCTCAGCCGCCCCCCAGGCCGAGCGTGATCCAGAGCTGGACGAGCTGGGCGACGCCGCGGACGCCGAGCTTCTGCATCACCCGCGCACGGTGAAGTTCGACGGTGCGCTCGGAAAGGCCAAGGTCGAGCGCGATCACCTTGTTCGCCTGTCCGGCCACGATCCGTTCTGCAACCTCGCGCTCGCGGGCCGTCAAGGTCTCCAGGCGTCGTGCCGCCGCATCGCGGTCCCCGGTCTGGCGACGCACGCGCTGGTGATGCTCGAGTGCGCTGCTCACGCGACGGATGAGTTCCTCGTCACTGAAGGGCTTCTGCAGGAAGTCCACGGCACCTTCGCGCATGGCCTCCACGGCCATGGGCACATCGCCGTGGCCGGTGACGAAGATCACGGGCAGGATCCAGCCTCGCCGGTTCAGTTCCTGCTGGAGTTCGAGGCCACTCATGCGCGGCATGCGCACGTCCAGGATGAGGCAGGCGGGACTGCCGGGCTGGTAGGTTGCCAGGAAGGCATGCGCGTCCTGGTACTGCCGCGACTCGATGCCGGCCGAGCGCAGCAGCAGGGCGATGCTGTCCCGGATGGGTTCCTCGTCGTCCACGATATGGACGATGCCTTCGCTCATGCCTCTTCCTCCGGTGCTGCCGGGAGCCGGACGATGAACTCCGCGCCCCCCCGTTCGGATCGACGGTAGGTCATGTCGCCGCCGTGTGCCTGGACGATGGAGCGACAGATCGACAGGCCGAGCCCCATGCCCTGCGACTTGGTGGTGAGAAACGGATCGAACAAGCGCGCCTCGACGTCCGGCGGAACGCCGGGACCCTCGTCGGCGACACGAAACTCGAGCGTGCGCTCGTCGACTTTCCGGGTGCTGACCTGCACCTGCTCGCCGTGCCCGGATTCGCGCATGGCCTCGGCCGCGTTGCGGATCAGGTTGATCAGCACCTGCTGGATCTGGACGCCGTCCACCAGCACCGGCGGCAGGCCGTTGCCAAGGTCCAGGGCCAGGCGCTGCGAGGTGCCACGCAGGTCGATCTCGATGAGCTGGGCGACTTCCTCGACCAGCGGGTTGAGCTCGAGCAGGGTGCGTTCGGTGGAGCGCCCGCGTGCCATCGTGCGCAGCCCGCGGATGACCTGGCCGGCGCGTTCGGCCTGCCGGCTGATCTTGTCCAGCACCTCGATCAGCTCGCCGGGAGTGGTCATCCCCTTGCTGAGCATGCGCCGGCCGGCGCTGGCGTAGGTGCTGATGGCCGCCAGCGGCTGGTTCACCTCGTGCGCGATGCCGCTGACCATTTCGCCGAGTATCCCGAGGCGTGCGGCATGCGCGAGGCGGTCGCGCAGGCGGTCGACTTCGCGCGTGGCCTGCTGCAGCGCCGTGCGGTCGAGCAGCTCGGCGATCAGGAGCAGCGGCTTGCCGTCGGCATCGTGGCCGCACCCGGAATAGAACAGCACCGGCAGCGCATGACCCTCGCGATGGCGCATGCGCACTTCGCGCTGGCGCGTTCCATGGCCGTTCCGCACCTGCTCGAAGTCGTCCACGATCCGCGCCCGATCCTCGGGGTCGACCAGTTCGGACAGGGCAATCTGCCGGATCGCGTCGAGCTCGTAGCCGAGAAGGGCGAGGCAGGCGGCGTTCGCGTTCTGGATGCGGCCATCCGGATCGGTGATGACGATCGGCGTCGGCGCCTGCCTGAACAGCAGGCGCAAGCCCTCGATCGTGCGCCGGAGCCGGGCCTCCTGCAGCTGGCGGCCGGAGATGTCGCGCAGGATGCCGACGAATCCCGGCTCGCTGCCATGTCGGAATTCACCGACGGAAAGTTCGATCGGAAACGTGCTGCCGTCACGGCGTTGGGCGATCACCTCGCGACCGATGCCGATGATGCGGCGCTCGCCCGTCTGCAGGTAGCGCGCCATGTAACCGTCATGTTCGGAACGGTAGGGCTCGGGCATCAGCATGCGCACGTTGCGGCCGACGACTTGGTCGGGCCGGTACCCGAAAAGACGCTCGGCGGCATGGTTGAAGCGGGTGATGGTGCCCACGCGATCGATCAGCACCATGCCGTCCACGGCAGCGTCGAGCAGGGCGTCCAGACGTTCCACGGCCGATCAGCTGCCTGTCGTCGACGGCGGCACCGAGGGGATATCGAGGCGATCCCGCCGCGTGGAGGAGGAGAACCGGCGCATGGTGGAAGTCTATCGCCTGTCCATGGCAGCGTAGGCACAGGTCTGCGGAGCGCCCGCTTGGGGCCCCATGGCGCGGCCAGATCGGATTTCAGGCCCGCGCGATCACAAAGGCGCGCACGCGCTTCGCGCCTTGCACGCGCGCCCTCCGCTGCTCCGACGAATCGGCCCCGCGGTCCGCAGACGGATTGAGCACGATCCCGCACTCCGGCATGCTCGGATCGACCGGACGACGCCCGCACATGAGTGGCCGGATGCCCATGACATATCGCGCCCCAATCCGGGGACCAATCGCATGACCGTTCGGCTCCGGCCCGTCCGTCCCGAGGATGCCGACATCACCGGCCGCATCTGTTTCGAGGCGTTCAGCACGATCGCCAGGGAGCACGGCTTTCCTTCCGACGTGCCGGTGCTCGAGGCCGGCATCGGCCTGACCTGCCACATGGTCAGCCGCCGCGATGTCTACGGCGTCGTCGCGGAACGTGATGGCCGGGTGATCGGAAGCAATTTCATGTGGGAGCAGTCGGTGATCTCGGGTATCGGCCCGATCAGCGTGGATCCGGCGGTGCAGAACGGCGGTGCCGGGCGGGCGCTGATGGAAGACGCGCTGCAGCGGGCGCGCAGCACTGGTGCCGCTGGCGTCCGGCTGGTGCAAGCCGCCTACCACAACCGGTCGCTGTCGCTGTACACGCGGCTGGGCTTCGATACGCGGGAGCCCTTGTCGGTGATGCAGGGCCCGCCGGTCGCGAAGACCCTGCCGGGACGTGCGGTGCGGCCGGCGGTCGAGGCGGACGTGCCGGCCTGCGAGGCGCTGTCGCAGCGCATCCACGGATTCAGCCGCGGGCCGGAGCTGCGCGACGGTATCGCCCAAGGCACCGCCAGCGTCGTGATCGGCGACGGGCGCATCACCGGCTATGCGTCGGCGGTCGGCTTCTTCGGCCACAGCAGCTGCGAAACCGATGAGGATCTGAAGGCGCTGATCGCCGCTGCGCCGGCG
The DNA here is from genome assembly GCA_946481265.1 of uncultured Panacagrimonas sp. Next base: position 8,809 of record CAMLNE010000102.1, read on the forward strand.
TTCCCCGGCCCCGGCTTCCTGCTGCCGACCCGCAACGCCGCGGTGTTCCGCTGGTGCCTGGATCAGGGCCTGCGCGTGGTCGAACCGATGACCTTGATGAGCCTGGGTCTCTACAACGCGCCCGCCGGCGCCTTCATGCCGTCGATCTTTTTCTGATCGGGCGCGCGGCTCGCCGCAGGCCGGACGCCGCTCGGATGGCGCCCTGTTGCGCATGTTTCACATGGCACACTCTTGTCACGACGGTCACGACGGTCGCGAACAAACCACCCCGGGGCTCGTCCCCGTAGACCGGCACTCCTGCGCAATTTTGAGCCGGTGCTGACATTTTTCGTCGGTCAGGCGCCATGGAAATGTCGCGTCGCCGGCTGACGACCCTGATCCGTGGCCGCCGGAAGTGTGCGCTGCGTCTCGGCGACAGGGCCCGCCGGGCGCCTTGCTCCATTCGACGCGCCGTGTAACCCCTCCGTCGTCGTCCTGCCCCGGTCGGTCGCCGCGAGTGGCACAAATGTTGGACCCCCCAAGGCCCAGGGGGTGTGGCGACCCGCCGGAATCATGCGGAGCAAGCCCGACCGGGAGAGAGATTCCCGCCGGCGGGCCTGACGACCGAATCTTCCGCCGGCACGCGACGCCAGCGGGGCTTGTTTGGGAGCAGGACGGGGGATTCGCCGCGCAAAGATGGAGGTACGACGTTGGGAATGCGAGACCTGGTGGGCGGCAAGCCGGTGACGGACACTCTGCTGGAGTGCCTGATGCTGGTGGCCCTGGGGCATGGCCGCCCGCTGAGCCGCGATGCGGTGCTCTCCGGCTTGCCGCTGGTGGACGGCCACCTGACGCCGTCGCTGATCCCGCGCGCCGCCGATCGCGCCCACCTGTCGGTCCGCTTCGTTCGCTCTCGGCTCACCGAGATCGAGGGTGACGCGCTGCCGCTGATCGCCCTGTTCGACGACCAGACCGCGGTCGTGGTCCTCGGCCTGGACCGGGCCCGCGCCACCGTGCGGCTGCGCGAGCCTGCCACCGGCAGCGACGAGGTCGAATGGCCGCTCGAGGCATTCGAGCGCCGCTGCAGCGGATCGCTGATCCTGATCCGCCCGGAATTCCAGTTCGATGCGCGCGCGCCGGAAGTCGGCAAGCATCGCCATCGCCACTGGTTCTGGAGCGTCATCCGCGACAACCGCTCGCTGTACGGCGACGCATTGGCGGCCGCCGCGCTGATCAACCTGTGCGCGCTCGCGATCCCGCTGTTCTCCATGAACGTGTACGACCGCGTGGTGCCCAACCAGGCGCTGGAGACGCTGTGGGTGCTGGCGCTGGGCGTGGGCGTGATGCTGCTGGCCGACCTGATGCTGCGCAGCATCCGCGGACACTTCCTGGATCTTGCCGGCAACCGGGTCGACGTGCGCCTCTCGGCCTACATCATGGAACGCGTCCTCGGCCTGCGCCTGAGCGAACGTCCCATCTCGGCCGGCTCGTTCGCGGCCAACCTGCGGGCGTTCGAGCAGGTTCGCGACTTCATCACGTCGGCCTCGGTGGCGGCCCTGATCGATCTGCCGTTTGCCTTCCTGTTCGTGCTGGTCATCGGCTGGATCGCGTGGCCGCTGGTGCTGCCGCCGCTGATCGGCATGCTGATCGTGGCGATCTATGCCTGGACCATGCAGGCGCCGCTGCGCGCGCTGGCCGAATCCACCTACCGCTCCGGCGCACTGCGCAACGCCACCCTGGTGGAGAGCCTGGTCGGCCTGGAAACGATCAAGTCGCTCGGCGCCGAGGGCACCATGCAGCGCAAGTGGGAGGAGAGCGCCACGCACCTGGCGCGGGTCTCCACGCGCCTGCGCCTGCTCTCGATGACCACGCTCAACGGCGCGCAGTTCGTGCAGCAGCTGGTCACCGTCAGCGTCGTCGTCCTGGGCGTCTACCTGATCGTCGATCGCGAACTGACGATGGGCGGGCTGATCGCGGCAACGGTGCTGTCCGCCCGCGCGATGGGGCCGCTGGGCCAGGCCACAGGCCTGATGATGCAGTACCACAACGCGCGCACCGCGCTGACCTCGCTCGACGAGATCATGGGACGACCGATCGAGCGCCCGGAGCAGTCGGGCTTCGTCAGCCGGCCGGTGCTCAAGGGCCAGATCGTGTTCAAGGACGTGACCTTCCGCTATCCGGGCCAGGAGAACGCGGCGCTGCGCGGTGTCAGCCTGTCGATCCAGGCCGGCGAGAAGGTGGCGATCCTCGGTCGGGTCGGGTCGGGCAAGTCGACGATCAACAAGCTGATCATGGGCCTGTACCAGCCGGACGCCGGCGCCGTGCAGATCGATGGCGTGGACCTGCGCCAGATGGACCCGGCCGAACTGCGTCGCGGCATCGGCTACTGCGCACAGGACGTGACCCTGTTCTACGGCACGCTGCGCGAGAACCTGCGCATGAGCGCGCCGCTGGCCGACGACGCCATGCTGGTGCGCGCGGCGCAGATCGCCACCATCAGTGACTTCGTCGATGCGCATCCGCGCGGGTTCGACATGCTCATCGGTGAGCGCGGCGACACGATCTCCGGTGGACAGCGGCAGGGCGTCGGCCTGGCACGTGCGCTGATCGGCGATCCGCCGATCCTGCTGCTCGACGAGCCGACCGGGTCGATGGACCACAGCACCGAGGAAACCGTGCGCAAGCGGCTGGGCGCTGCGATCGGCGACAAGACCGTCATCATCGTCACGCATCGCACCTCGCTGCTCGACCTGGTCGACCGCCTGATCGTGATCGACGCCGGTCGCGTCGTGGCCGACGGTCCGAAGGACCGGGTCGTGGCGGCGCTGCGCAGTGGGCAGGTGGAGAAGGCGGCCTGATGAACGCTCCCTCCGACGTGCCGACCCCCGTGCCCG
>CAMLNE010000103.1 GCA_946481265.1 uncultured Panacagrimonas sp.
GGCTGCGATCGCGCGCCGGGGACGGCGTGAGGAGGCGCTCGCCCTGCTGGCCGACATCCAACCCCATGCGCGCTCGGCGGAAGGGGTGGGCGCGGTCGCCTTCGCCCATGCCGAGGCCGGGGAGCCGGGGCGCGGACTCCAACTGCTGCGCCAGGAACGGGTGCGCAGGCCCGAGGATTCCGACCTGCAGCTGACCTACGCCGGCATGCTGCTCAAACTGCAGGAGCATGCCGAGCTCGACGCGGTGCTCGACCCGCTCGCCGACGGACCGCGGCTGGATGCGCGGCAGGAGCGCACGCTGGCGCAGATGCGCATCGCGCAGCGGGTGCAGCAGGCCGACGACCTGCGGCTCGGCGGCGACATCGCGCGCGCCTACGATCTGCTCGAGCCGGCGCTGCGCGACAACCCCGGCGATCCGCGCCTGGCGATGGCGATGGGCCGTCTCTACGGGCAGGCGGGGGAGCACGATCGGGCGATCGCGCTGTACCGCTACGCGCTCGAACTCGACGCCGGCAACCTCGACGCCTACCAGGGCGTCGTGCAGTCGAACCTGGCCCGTGGTCGCGAGGGCGAGGCCGATCGCTGGCTCGACGAGGCGTTCCGCATCGCGCCGGACAGCGGCAGGTTGCACGCACTGGCCGGTCGCGTGGCGGTGGCGCGCGGGCAGGACGGCCGCGCCCTGCAATTCTTCCGGCGCGCGCTCGAGCTCGGCCCCGATGACGATGGGGGCGGTCACGGCGCACTGCGCCTGCAGCGGCTCGATGCGCAGCTGCGGCCGCTGGGCCCGGCGCCAGCCGGCGCGCGCGGACATGCGCACCCTGCAGCCCGCGGCGACCTCTCCCTGTCCGCACCGCATGGTGCCGCGGTTCGACCCGCGCAGGTCGACCTGCGCAGGCCCGAAATGGCGATGCAGGAGCCGGATGCCGCGGCCGCACCGCCGGAAATCGCGCAGGCCGGGCCGCCGCCGCTCCCACCGATCCCGCGCCCGGGTGAGCCGGTTCCCGACCCCACCGCGCCCGCTCACTCCGCGGCGGATGCGTCCGGATCGGACCTCGACCTGCTGCGCCGCTTCCGCCGCCCGCTGATCGATCCCGAGGCGATGCAACTGCACACGGACCCGGTGCCGGGTTCACGCGACCACGCCCGCGAGCCGGCGCCGCTTCCCGCCACGCCGACCGATCGCATCCTGGCCGAGATCGAGGAGATCAAGGACCGGCGCGCAGCCTGGGTCGCGGCCGGTGTCGGGCTGCGCCACCGCGAGGGCAGGTCCGGGCTCGACCGTCTGGACGACATCGAGACGCCCATCGAGCTCAGCTTCGCAGCCCCGCAGGCCGGACGCGTGAACCTTCGTGTGGTCCCGGTGTTCCTCGATGCGGACACGGTCGAGGGCGGGCGCCTGCCCCTGTTCGGCACGCTTGCCTTCGCCGACACCACGGGCCGCGGCTTCGAGCAGGACGATGCGGGAGTCGCGCTGGGGGCGAGCTACCAGCTGGGGCAGCTCACGGTCGATGTCGGCAGCACGCCGATCGGGTTCGAGGTGGGCAGCGTGGTCGGTGGCATCCGCTGGACGCCGCGCTTCGACAACTGGGTGATCGACGCGGATATCTCGCGCCGTCCGGTCACCGATTCGCTGCTGTCCTACGCGGGTACGCGCGATCCCGCATCGGGACGCGACTTCGGCGGTGTCACCGCCAGCGGCGGCCGGCTCGGGGTGGCCTACGACCTGGGCCAGGGCGGTCTCTACGCGCAGGGTGGCTTCGATTTCTACGAGGGCGAACACGTCGAGGACAACACCGAGGCCAGCGTGGGGGCTGGCGCCTACCTGCATGTGTTCCGCAATCCGATCCAGCGCGTGACGGTGGGTCTCAACCTCACCAGCTTCTTCTTCGACGAGAACCTGCGTCACTTCACCCTGGGGCACGGCGGCTACTTCAGTCCGCAGCGCTACCTGGCCGTGAGCACGCCGGTGGAGTGGGTGGGCGGACGGGACCGCCATTCCTGGAAGATCCACGGCGCCATCGGCCTGCAGGATTTCCACGAGGACCGCGCGCCGCTCTACCCGGAGGACGACGCGCTGCAGGCGGCCATCGAGGCGTTCGCGGCCGACAACCCGGACCTGGGTATCGCGACCGGCTACGGCTCGAACAGTCACACCGGCGCCTTCGTGAGCCTCGGCGGCCAGGTCGAATACCGGATCGCGCCGCAGCTGGTCATCGGTGCACGCGCCAGTTTCGACGATGCCCGCGACTACGAGGAGAGCCGCGTGCTGGCCTACCTGCGCTGGTCGATCGGTCGCCGCAACTCCGTTGCGGTGCCGCCTCGGCCGGTGGTGCCGTTCGCGGACTACGGCAGGAAGCTGCCATGAATGCGTCGATGCGGATCCGTCCCGCGTTGCTGATCCTGGCGGCGCTGCTGGCCGGGTCCGCGGCGGCACAGGCGCCGGTCGGCGGCCAGGCCGATCTGGCTCCCTTCGACCAGCACATGCAGGTCGATCCCTCCGACCCGGCAGCCCTGAACAACCTCGCCGTGATCCAGGCCGGGCAGGGACGCTACGCCGATGCGCGGGACCTGCTCGAGCGCGCCGCGCGCCTGGCGCCGCAGAGCGTCGAGATCCGCGACAACCTGGCTCGCGTCGAGACCTGGATGGAAGCAATGAAGGTGCGCAACCCGCAGGCAGGAGCGGAGCCGGGCGCTGCCTGGGTGCCGCCCGAGCCGCCGCCGCTGTGGAACCGTGCGGCGCCCCCGTAGCGCGGACCGGCACTCGGAAGACCGGCAGCGGGCGCAAGGATGTTCGAGGTCGCTTGCTCGATGCAGGCCACGCCCTGCATTCCTGCGGCGAGCGCGCCGCGTGCGCGCGCCTGCTACAGGAAGCGCATCGACAGGTCGATCGCGCGGATGTGCTTGGTCAGGCTGCCGATCGAGATCCGGTCGACGCCGCTGCCCGCAAGGTCGCGGATCCGGTCCAGGGTCGCGCCGCCCGAGTATTCGATCAGCGTGCGGCCGCCGCCCGCCCGATGCGCGCGGGTGAGCTGGACCGCCTCGCGCAGGCGCTCACCGTCGAAATCGTCGACCAGCAGCAGGTCCACGTCGGCGGCGAGTGCGGCGCGTACCTCGTCGAGGGTTTCGGCCTCGGCCATCAGCGGCACGCCGGCGCCCAGTGCCCGCGCCTGCGCGATCGCGGCGGCAATGCCGCCCGCCGCCGCGATGTGGTTCTCCTTGATCAGGATGCCGTCGTACAGCCCGATGCGATGGTTCTGGCCGCCGCCGGCGGTCACCGCGTACTTCTGCGCATTGCGCAGGCCGGGCAGGGTCTTGCGGGTGTCCACGATGCGCGCGCCGGTGCCGCGCACCGCGTCGACATAGCGTGCGGTCTCGGTGGCGGTGCCGCTGAGCGCCTGCAGGAAGTTGAGCGCCGTGCGCTCGCCGGTCAGCAGGCTGCGCGAGCGTCCTTCCAGGGTGAACAGCACGCGCTCGGCTTCCACGCGGCTGCCTTCCGCCACCTGCCAGCCAAGCACCACCTCCGGATCGATCTGGCGGAACACCTCGTCGACCCAGGGACGTCCGCACAGCACCGCCGACTCGCGAACGATCACGCGCGCGCGGCCGCGCTGCCCCTGCGGGACCAGTCGCGCGGTGACGTCGCCGCTGCCAACATCCTCGGCCAGGGCGCGCGCAACGGTGAGGGCGAGATCGGACAGCAGGTCGATGGACATGGGAACCCAAGAGTGCCGGGAGCCGCGCAGGATACGGCGAGGGGCACCTTTCCCGCGATGCCGCGGCTGACGCTCTTTAGTCTTCCCGGAAAATCGGCGCCGTGGCGCGGACGCCCCTGAGATGCACGCGCAGGAAGCTCTCGAACGCCTCGGGTGCGAGCGGCGGACAGAACAGGAAGCCCTGGACCTCGTCGACGCCGAGCCGGCGCAGCGCCGCGTACTCGGCCTCGGTCTGCACGCTCTCGGCGACGCAGCGCAGCGCCATGTCGCTGGCCAGCCCGGCGAGGACGCGCACTTCGTTGTCGAAGCCGGCCGCCAATGCATCCAGGAAGCGCCGATCCAGCTTGAAGCCGCCCAGGGCGGCAGCCTTGAGCCGGGTGAGCGTGGAGGGGCCGCCGCCGAACTCGTCGAGCTCGACGCTCACGCCGAGCGAGGAGAGCCGGGCGAACGCGGAGGTGGCGAACCCGGGATTGTCCAGCAGCACGTCCTGGTCGATCTCGATGCTCAGGCGCGTGGCGGGGAAATCCGCCGCCTCCAGGATCTGCTGGACGCGGGACGGAAAGTCGGTCGACTGCATCTGCAGGGCCGCGGCGTTGACCGCCAGGCGCAGGGCGGGAAGACCGGCGCGCTCCCAGGCCAGCACCTGGCGCGATGCCGTCGCCAGCAGCCAGTCGCCGACTTCCAGGGCCAGCCGCGAGCGTTCGATGATCGGGACGAAATCGCTCGGCCGTTGCGGCCCCTTGAGAGGATGATCCCAGCGCAGCAGCGCCTCGCAGGCAACCGGCATCAGGTCGCAGGCGCGCAGGATCGGCTGATAGGCGATGTCGAATTCCTGTGCCTCGAAGGCCGCCCGTACCGACGCGTGACAGAGCGGAAGATGGCCGGCAATGCCGCTCAGGTGCAGGCGACGCCCTTCGAGGTCTGCGGGCGGGGCGACAGGGCTCATCATGGGACGCGGGTCTAGCGGGGACAGCGCAGCACAGCCCGCGTCCGCTCGCGGCGCTACTGTAGGAAGCTACAGGTCGTGTTCACACGATTGACCCGGAAAGAAAAAATCTTTCGGGACCGAGGGTTCGCCTCACTCGTGCATGACCGGGATCGCGGTCACCGAGCGCAACGCCTGCTGATGCAGCTCGATCTCGCCGAGGGCGACCGCACGCCCGATGATGCTGTGCCGCCCGCTCACGCCGAGCTTGCGACCCGCGCTTTCGATGTGGAACAGGACGGTGCGCTCGGTGATGCCCAGCGCCCGGCCGATGTCGGCCGTTGTCTTGCCGTCCGCCGCCCACAGCAGGCAGTCCTTCTCGCGATCGCTGAGCGGCGCGGACACCTGCGGTGCGCCGTCGCCGGTGAGCACGAGCCGGCGAACCGATTCGTGCAGCACCGTGGCCAGCCAGTGCAGGCGGCTGCGCAGGCGGTGTCGTTCGACGGCGTCGCCTGCGATCGGCCGGCGGTCGCCGCGAGCCAGGGACAGCACCGCGATATCGCCGTGACGACCCGCCACCGGGGACGACACGCCGTGCGCCAGTCCGTGTTCGCTGGCCTCCCGGAAGAACGCGTCCACCACCGGGTCGCTGCGCTCGACCTCGTCCCAGATCAGGGGCAGGGACGAGCTCATGATGTGGTGCACGATCGGGTCGATGCGCAGGTAGCCCAGCGTGTCGTAACGCTCGCGCCACTCGCGCGGGTAGCCGGACAGGCAAAAGTGATAGGGATCCGAGAACGACAGCGGCAGGCGCACCGCGTAGAAGTAATGCTCGAAGCCGAACAGTTGCGCGAGCTCGCGGCAGGCGGAATGCAGCTGCGGCGCATCGTCCGCCTGCATGAGGGCTTCGGTGATCCGGCGGTCATCGTCATCCGGGCCGGTCGATCCCTGCTTCGCGGTTTGCATGATCGGAACGCTGGCTTCCTGTCTGGGAGATTCGCGGGCGGATCCCGCGGCCGGAAGCTAGGGCAGCGCGTGCCGGGCCGCAACATCCATGCGCCGGCTTTCAGGCGCCGGCCGACGCGCCTTGTGCCAGCAGGAATTCGAGCAGCGCCATCTGCGCCCACAGGCGGTTCTCCGCCTCGTCCCAGACCAGCGACTGCGGACCGTCGATCACCGCCGCGCTGACTTCCTCGCCCCGGTGCGCCGGAAGGCAATGCATGAAGACGGCATCCGGGCGGGCGAGGGCCATCAGCGCCTCGTCGACCTGGTAGCCGGCGAAGGCAGCCAGCCGCCGCTGGGTCTCGGCCTCCTGGCCCATGCTCGTCCAGGTGTCGGTCACGATCAGGTCGGCGCCGCGCGCCGCCTCGGCCGGCGTGGTGACCGACTGCACCGCCGTGCCGGCGGCGCGGACCAGGTCCGCATCCGGCGTGTAGCCGGCGGGGGCGGCAATCCGCAGCGTGAAGCCGAACATGGCGGCCGCCTCGATCCAGGAGTGGCAGACATTGTTGCCGTCGCCGATCCAGGCGGCCGTCTTTCCGGCCGGATCGCCGCGATGCTCGGTCCAGCACTGGAGGTCGGCCAGCATCTGGCAGGGGTGGTGCAGCTCGGACAGCCCGTTGATGACCGGCACGCGCGAGTGCGCGGCCAGCTCCGCCTGATCGGTCTGCGAGTCGTTGCGCACCAGGATGGCGTCGCACATGCGCGAGAGCACGCGGGCGGTATCGGCCAGCGGCTCGTCACGACCGAGTTGGGTGGTGGCGGTGGTCAGGAACAGCGCATGTCCGCCGAATTTCGCCATGCCGGCCTCGAAGCTCACTCGCGTGCGCGTGGAGCTCTTGGTGAAGATCATGGCCAGCGTCCTGCCGGCGAACGGCCGGAAGGCCGGGTCGCGCAGGTTCTTCAATTCGGTGGCACGGGCCACGATCCGCCGCGCTTCGGCAGCGTCGAGATCGGTCAGTCGGAGAAAGTGGCGGGTCATCGTGGGGTCTCGAAAAAGAAACGGGCCACACCCGTCGGTGCGGCCCCGTTGAGCGGCAGGTCTGCGTCTTCAGTTCAGGACGGCAGGCCGTGGATGGCCGGGTCCACGGATATCGCGACGTGGGACCGGCCGCAGGATGCTTGCGTGCGACGCGGGAAGGGCGCTGCAGGGCGTTCCGGCTGTCGGCTCGTCGGCGGCCGGAACCATCCAGGGAAGCTTCCTTCGCTTGGGTCCGATCCGCACCCGACGTTCAACCACATGTCTTGCCCAGCCAGGCGCCTGCAAGGCGGCGAGGATAGTGGAGGGTCTGGCGACATTCAATTTGTGGCGGGCCGCGTGGTATGAAACCTGCTGCCGATGGTTGCGCCTCGATCGCGGGGCGGTCGGCGGGCAGCGGCGGCTATAATCACGGCCCACCGGCACACCTTGCCGCTTTCCAGGAACGCGCCATGGATGCTCTCGAACGCATCAACAAGCAGGTCACCGATAACCCCGTCATCGTCTACATGAAGGGGACGCCGGACTTTCCCCAGTGCGGCTTTTCCTCGCGCACGGTCCAGGCACTGAACGCCTGTGGCGTCGAGTACGCCTACGTGAACATCTTCGAGGACGAGGAGGTCTACCGCGCCCTGCCGCGCTACGCGAACTGGCCGACCTTCCCGCAGGTGTACGTCAAGGGTGAGCTGGTCGGCGGCTGCGACATCGTGCTGGACCTGTTCCAGTCGGGCGAGCTGCAGAAGATGCTCAAGGAAGCGGTGGCAGACAAGAAGGCGGCCTGAGCCGCTTCCTGTCGGTACCTCGCTCCAGGCGCCCGCTCATCGAGCGGGCGTCTTCATTTGCAGCGGCGTGCAGCCGCTCAGTGCACCAGCATGCCGTTGGCCACGCGCTTGCGCTCCGCCTCGCCGGCGAGCTTCTCCACCCAGGTGAGCGCGAACTCGATCGCGGTGCCGGGCCCCTGACTGGTCATGCAGTGACCATCGATCACCACCGGCCGGTCCACGAAGTGCAGCAGGCGGTCGCGGAACAGGGGATGGCAGGTGGCCTGCTTGCCGTCCAGCAGGCCGTGCGGTGACAGCGTCAGGGCCGGCGCCGCGCAGATCGCGCCGTACCAGCGGTGCGCGACGCGCTGCGCCGACAGCTTGGCGATCAGCGGGCCGTTGAGGGCCAGGCGCTCGGCGCCACGCTCGCCGCCCGGCAGGATGATCGCGTCGAATTCCTCGCCCAGCGTGTCGGCCAGCGCGGCGTCGGCGACCAGCCGGATGTCGCGCGTCGCGTTGACCAGGGTTTCGGTTTCGACGCTCGCCACCGTGACCGGAATGGAGGCGCGGCGCAGCACATTGACCAGCGTGACGGTCTCGAGGCTTTCGGAGCCGTGTGCGACCGGGACGAGAATTTTCACTGCGTGTTCTCCACCCTTGGGGTGCGCCCGATGCTAGCGCGTCGTCGCCGGCCATGCTCGTCGCAGGCTAGAATCCGCGCATCAATCGAAGAGCAACGCAAGGCGCCGCGCGCCCCTCAACCGGAGAATGCGCTCAATGTCGTACCGCCACATCAAGATTCCCGCCAGCGGGGAAAAGATCAGCGTCAAGAATGGCAAGCTTCATGTGCCGGACCAGCCCATCGTCGGCTACGTGGAAGGTGACGGCATCGGGCCCGATATCACCAAGGCCTGCCTGCGCATCTGGGATGCCGCCGTCGAGAAGGCCTACGAAGGCAAGCGCAAGATCCACTGGTGCGAGACCTTCCTCGGCGAGAAGGCCGCCGGCCTGTACGACGGCAATTACTGCCCCGACGAGACGCTGAAGGTCCTGCAGGAACTCGTGGTCTCGATCAAGGGCCCGCTGACCACGCCCGTCGGCGGCGGTTTCCGCAGCCTCAACGTCGCGCTGCGCCAGGAGCTGGACCTCTACGCCTGCGTGCGTCCCGTGCGCCACTACCGGGGCGTGCCGAGCCCGCTGAAGCATCCGCAGAAGGTCGACATCGTGCTGTTCCGTGAGAACACGGAGGACGTCTATGCCGGCATCGAATACAAGACCGGCACGCCGGAGAACGCCAAGATCGCGGACTTCCTGCGCAAGGAGATGAAGGCGAAGTTCTTCGAGGGCGCGGGCATCGGCATCAAGCCGATCTCCGAGTTCGGCTCGAAGCGGCTGGTGCGCAAGGCCATCCAGTACGCGATCGACAACGGCCGCGAGTCGGTGACCCTGGTGCACAAGGGCAACATCCAGAAGTTCACCGAGGGTGCGTTCCGCAACTGGGGCTACGAAGTGGCCCGCGAGGAATTCGGCAACGTCACCATCACCGAGGAACAGCTCTACGGCGAGTACAAGGGCAAGCAGCCGGAAGGCAAGATCGTCATCAAGGATCGCATCGCGGACATCATGTTCCAGATGATGCTGTTGCGCCCGGATGAGTTCGACGTCCTGGCCACCACCAACCTCAACGGCGACTATCTCTCCGACGCGATCGCGGCGGAAGTCGGCGGCATGGGCATCGCGCCGGGCGCCAACATCGCCGACCACGTGGCCGTGTTCGAGGCCACGCACGGCACCGCGCCGAAGTACTCCAACCTCAACAAGGTCAACCCGGGCTCGCTGCTGTTCTCGGGCGTGATGATGCTCGAGTACATGGGCTGGCAGGAGGCTGCGGACCTGATCACCCTGGTCTACCCGGAGGTCGTCAGCGACGGCATCGTGACCTATGACTTCGCGCGCCAGATCGACGGCGCCACGGAAGTGGGCACCTCGCAGTTCGCGGACGCGCTGATCGAACGCATCAAGGGCGGCGTCGACCTCGATGCCAAGCGCAAGGCCCAGCAGGAGCAGCTCGCCAAGGAACGCAAGCAGCGCGAGATCCGCCGCCTGCTGCAGCCGATGGAGGAAATGATCGAGTCCGGCCGCGTGCCGCACACGGTGGGCGACCTGATGACGCGCAGCCTGATCACCGCCACCGACGACGAGACCGTCGAGAGCGCGATGCACACCATGACCGACAACGACGTCTCCTCGCTGGTGGTGGAGGCCAATGCCAAGGGCGAGTGGGGCATCCTCACGCGTCGTGACATCGTGGCCAAGATCGTGCGCAGCGGAAAGAACCCGGCCAGCGTGAAGGTCAAGGACGTGGCCAGCCGGCCGATCGTGTCGGTGCCGGTGGAAACCAGCATTCGGGAGGCGGCCGTGCTGCTGTCCGACAAGAACTTCAGCCGTCTGACGGTGGAGCAGAACGGTCGCATCATCGGCATCGTCACCGAGACCGACATCGTCGATGCGGCGGAGAAGTTCGGCTCGCTGGGCGACTGAGCCGCGCGGAAAACCGGTGGTACGAAAAGGGCGGCCGCCAAGGCCGCCTTTTTCTTGGCTGTCGATTGACCTGCCGCGGCCGGTTCCTTGTGCCGACATCGGTCCTGCGAGGATTCGATGGATCGACACCGGCACGTGCACAGCCCTCGATGTGGATCACGCCGGGTCCAGACCCTGCGGTCATCCGCAATCCGCTGCCGATGCGGCATCGGTACGGAACAGCCTTCAGGGCCGGGTAGCCTTGCCGGGTCCCGTTCCCCGAAGATGACGGCCCTCGAACCTGTCCGGAAAACCCGTGAAGATCGGCCTATTCGTCCTCGGCGATGAACTCCTCTCCGGCAAGCGCCAGGACCGGCACCTGTCGCGCGTCATCGCGATCCTGCGCGCGCGCGGCATGAGCCTGGACTGGGCCCGCTTCATCGGCGACGACATGAACGATATCGCCGAGGCCATCCGGCAGAGTCGGGTGCGCGGCGACCTGGTGCTGTCCTGCGGCGGCATCGGCGCGACGCCGGACGACCAGACCCGCCAGGCCGCGGCGCTCGCCTTCGACCGGCCGCTGGTCCGTCATCCGCAAGCCACCGCGCTCATCGAGGCGGAGTACGGCGAGCGCGCCCATCCCCGTCGCGTGCTGATGGCCGATTTCCCCGCGGGCGCCGGCCTGATTCCGAACCCGGTCAACCGCGTCGCCGGGTTCTTCGTCGAGCATCACCATTTCGTGCCGGGCTTCCCCGACATGGCCTGGCCGATGATCGAGTGGGTGCTCGATCACCGTTATCCGGAACTGCATGTCCGCGACCCGGCGGTCGAATTCAGCCTGCGCGTGCTCGGGTCCTCCGCCGAGAGCGACCTGCTCGAGCTGATGGAAGCCACGCTCGCGCGGCATCCGGGCGTGAAACTGTCCAGCCTGCCCTTCCGCGGCGACGGCCAGCGTCCGCGCCACGTCGAACTCGGCATCCGGGGTCCGCGTAAGCTTGCGGCCACCGCCTTCGCCTACCTGCAGGACGAGTTGTCCGGTCGCGAGGGGGTGGTCCTGGAATTGCTTGGGGGGTGTTCGGAAGAAGCCTCGCGAGACAAGGCGCCTCGCGCGGAGGCGGGGCGCGGGAATCGCAGCGGACAAGACGGGACGTAAGGTAAGGCCGGCGGCCAGGCGCACGCGACGCCGGGCGCAGCCGCCGCCGGTTCCGGGGTTCACCGGCTTTTCCCGGGGTTCAGTGGGTTTCATCGCGGTTCATGGACGTCACCGGCATCAACGGTCGGGTCCGGAAGCGGGGTGGAACATCTTTTCATCCGATTCATGCTGTTCGAGCGAGCCGTGGAGACTTTATGAGCGAGGCCTCGTCATCCAAGCCGGTGATCATGCTGGTGGAGGACAATCCGGCCGATCTTCGGCTGACCCAGGAGGTCTTCGAGGAGGCGGAGTTCGAACATCGCCTGCTGGTTGCCCGTGACGGCGAACAGGCCCTGGCGATGCTGCGTGGCACGCCGCCGCACGGCGAGCTGCCCCTGCCGGACATCGTGCTGCTGGACCTCAATATTCCGCGCAAGAACGGCCTCGAGGTGCTGCGCTCGATGAAGCAGGATCCGCGGCTCAAGCGCATTCCGGTGCTGATCCTGTCGACCTCGCGGGCCGAGACCGATTTCGCCGCCGCCTACGACGCCCATGC
>CAMLNE010000104.1 GCA_946481265.1 uncultured Panacagrimonas sp.
TGCGCTGCCGGCGCAGCCCTGCGGGCACCCATGCCCGTGCGAGTTGTTCGCTGCGAGTCACGCCCACTGCCCGCACGACCGATCCGGCCGTGCTCACCGGCCTTCCGAACGCCGCCACACCAGGCAGCGGTTGTTCGCCGGCATCTCGTGGTCCGCCTGCAAGGTGAACCCGATCTCCCGCGCCAACGCGTCGACCGCCTCGGAATCGCGGATACCGCGCTTGGGATGGTCGCCCTTGAGGCGCGTGTCGAAGGCCGCGTTGCTCGGACTGGTGAACGCGCCGCCGTAGTTGAAGGGACCGTAGATGACCAGGCAGGCGTCCGCCTCCAGCACTTCGGGCAGGCGGCGAAACAGGGTCTGCACCTCGTCCCAGCCCATGATGTGCAGGGTGTTGGCGCTGAACACGGCATCGAAGGGCCCGCGCGGCCAGCGTGCCTGGTTGACGTCCAGGGCCAGCGGTGGCGGCGTGTTGGGCAGCGCGGCATCGGCCAGCCAGGCACGGATGCCCTCGTGATTCTCGAGGCGGTCGGCGGCCTGCCACTGCAGGTGCGGCAGGTGCATGGCGAAGTGGACCGCGTGCTGGCCGGTGCCGCTGCCGATCTCGAGCACCCGCCGACGATCCGCGAAGGTCCCACGCAGCACGTCCAGGATGGGATCGCGGTTGCGCTCGCTGCTGGGGGAAAACGGCTTGTCCATCGATCGCAAGGAAGAGATTGGAGGATAAAAAAGGGCGGCCGATGGCCGCCCTCAGGGTGCCTCGTGCCGGTCAGAGGGTGAAGTCGTAGCGCAGTCCGCCGTGCCAGCCGAACACCCGCGCGTCCCGATCCTCCTGGTAGACGGTACCGCCGGCGCCCAGGCGCAGGTTGGGCATGCCCTCGCCGAACAGTCGCAGCGGCAGCTCGAACGCGATGCCGAACGAGGCACCATCGGCATCCTTGCTGCCGTCCTCGCTCTCGAGTTCGGTATAGGCATAGCCCAGGCGCGCCGAGACCTCGACCGTGTTCAGCAGCACCCCGGTGGGCACGAAATAGATGCCGTAGAACTGCTTGGTCTCGAGTTCGTCCCGGCTGCTGTCATTGGCCGGAAAGCCCGCCTGCACCTCGAGCCCGATCGCCTCGAACATGCGGATGCCCAGGCGCAGCTTGTAGAAGTCCGAATCGAAGCGACGCCCGCTCAGTTCCTGGCGGATGCCCTCGTCGTTGACGTCGACCGTGGTCTGGTCGTACTCGACGCCGACGTACAGATTGAGCCCCAGGCCCTCGTCCTGGTCCACGTCGCCGTCGTCACCGGAGTCGTCGTAGGCGGCCTCCACCACCGCGACGTCTTCTGCCGGTGCAGGCTCGGTGATCTCTGCCGCCTCGGCCTCGGCCCTCTCTTCCGCGGAGCCGGACCCGTCATCGATCACCACCGCGTCCTCGGCGATCGTCTCGGCGGGCGGCACGTCGGCGGCGGCCGGGGACTCGTCCTGCGCGTACGCAGGAACAGACAGGGCCACCGCCAGCCAGGCCCAGGCCATCAGCTTCTTCATTGTTCTCTCCTCCCTGTTTGCGCCGGTCGGGTCACGCCGGCGAGCCGATTGTAATGAGCCCCAGGGGCACATGCCGATTGCGGCAAGGATGCCCTTTGCGCGTAAGCTTTGACCCTTCCGTCGCTCTGTCTTCCGGCCCAATGACTACCGAGGTCAAGTACTGCAACGCCTGCGGCGCGCAGGTCGAGCACCGCGTGCCCGATGGCGATCACCTGCCGCGACACATCTGCCCGAAGTGCGATCACATCCAGTATTTCAACCCGCGCATCATCGTGGGCTGCATACCGGAGTGGGACGATGGCCGCATCCTGATGTGCCGCCGCAACATCGAGCCACGCCTGGGCCTGTGGACCTTTCCCGCCGGCTTCATGGAACTGGGCGAGACCAGCGGACAGGGCGCGGCGCGCGAGGCCATGGAAGAATCGGAAGCCGACGTCGAGGTGGGCGAGTTGCTGGCGATGATCAACGTCCCCTACGTCTCGCAGCTCTACGTGGTGCATCGCGGCCGCATGCGCAGCGCCCACCACGCGCCCACGCCCGAGAGCAGCGAGACGCGCCTGATGACCGAGGCCGAAATCCCCTGGGACCAGATCGCCTTCCCCACCGTCCTGCACAGCCTGCGCTTCTTCTTTGCCGACCGTGCCGCCGGCTGCGAACGCATCCATACCCTGGAGCTGAGCGCCGTGCCGCGCCGACCACGCGACCGCGAGGTGAGCACGGGCGACGTGCTGCCGGGCCAGCCGCCGGTATAGCCTGCAAACGGGCTGCCCTGTAGCGTGTCGGCGTGCCCAGTCCGCAATCCGTCCGCTTCGAGCAGTTCTTCGCCGCGCCGCGTGAACGCGTGTTCGCATGGTTTTCCCGGCATGAGAATTTCGGCCGCATCTTTCCCGGCCGCGTGCGCCGGATCCGTGCGTCCGACGACCCTTCCGATCCGAACGGGCTCGGCTCGGTCCGCGAGATCCGGATCGGCCTGCTGCGGCTGGAGGAGACCATCACCGGCTATGCGCCGCCGCAGGGCATCGAGTACCGCGTGACCCGCGGCTGGGCGCTGCGCAACCACGTCGGGCGCCTGCGTTTCGACGAGGTGCCCGGCGGCACGCAGCTGGAATACCTGATCAGCTTCGAATCGCGCCTGCCCCTGACCGGCAACCTGATGGCCGGCGCGCTCTGCGCTGCCTGGCATCGCGGCGTGGCACGCGCTGTCGACGACATTTCCTCCGGCTGAGCCGCCGCCTCCGGTCCGGGCATGAAAATCCTGCAGATCCTGCTGCTGGCCGGCGTGATCGCCGTGCTGGGCATTGCCGCCACCTACGTGCTGGCGCCCGCGCGCTTCGTGCAGGGCGCGATCGCCGCGGAGCGCTGGGCCGCGGGTCTGCAGCGGAAGGAGACCGAGGTCGACGGATTCCGCGTCGTCTACCTCGACGGCGGCGGCGCCGGCGCGCCGCTGGTGCTGGTGCACGGCTTTGGCGGCGACAAGGACAACTGGACGCGTGCCGCCCGGCATCTGCGCGGGTCAATGCGCGTGATCGCGCTGGATCTTCCGGGCTATGGGGAAAGCGACGCACCGATCGACGCCAGCTACACGATCGCCCACCAGGTCGAGCGCCTGCACGCATTCGTGCAGAAGCTCGGCCTGACCCGCGTGGAGCTCGGCGGCCATTCCATGGGCGGCAACATCGTCGCCACCTACGCCGCGCGTTATCCCAACCAGGTCGGCAGTCTGTGGCTGGTCGCCAACTCCGGCGTCAACGGAGCGCCGCCCAGCGAGTTGATGGCCCGCATCGCCGACACCGGGCACAACGCGCTGGTGCCCGGCACGGCGCAGGAGTACCAGGAACTGATCCCCTGGGTGATGGCGCAACCACCCTGGCTGCCCGGCGCGGTGCTCGACGTGATGGGAGCGCGCGCCATCGCCGCGCACGAGCTGCGCGAACGGCAGTTCGCCCAGCTGATGCGCGAAGCCTCCACGCTGGAGGCCCGCATCGGCGGCATGCCGATTCCGACCCACGTGCTGTGGGGCGCGCAGGATCGCGCGGTGCACGTCGGCGCGGTGGACATCCTGACGAGGCTGCTGCCCCTGTCGAGCCACACGATCGTGCAAGGGGTCGGGCACATGCCGATGCTCGAGGCCCCGCAGGCGGCGGCGGCCGACTACCTGGCATTCCGCAGCCACTTCCGCCTCTGATCCGGCCTTGAAAGCCTGGCTCCGGATCTTCGTCCCGCTCGCGCTGATCATCGGCGTCGCATTCGCGTTCCACGCGCACTTCGAGTCGCAGCGTGAGCTGGAGGCGCTGGTCGAGCACGAGCAGGCGCAGTTGCGCATGGCCGAACTGCGCCTGGGCGAGATGCTGGCCGGTGCCGCGGTCGACCAGCGCATCATGGCCAGGGCCCCCGCCCTGCACGACTATCTCGCCGGCGAGCCCGGCTCGCGTGCGGCACTCGAGGCACTCTTCGCCGCCTTCATCGACGAGGACTGGACCTATGAGCGCCTGCGCCTGATCGATTCGAACGACCGCGAGCGCCTGCACGTGGAGCGTACGTTCGAAGGCGCCCGGGCACGGCCCGACGCCGAGCTGGCCGAGCGAGGCGCGAGCGACCCGCAGCAGATGCTGGCTCTCGCGCCCGGACAGGTCCACGTGACGCGCATGGAACTGGGCGTCGACAACGGAAAGATCGAGATACCCCGCCGGCCGGTGCTGCAGCTGGCCTCGCGCCTGGCGCCCGGCACCGACGATGCGGGTTTCGTGCTGATGTCCACCCTGCGCGGCGCGGTGCTGCTCAAGAGCCTGCGGGATTCGGTCTCGACCACGGACGACGAGTTCTGGCTGCTCGACCAGGACGGCTACTGGCTGATGCATCCCGATCCGGCGATGCGCTGGGGTCGCCAGCTCGATGCGTCGCGCCGCGTGCAGCAGCGCATGCCGGCGCTCGCCGTGCAGTTGCAGAACGCCTCCGGCTCGGTCCGGATCGACGGCGCGCTCTATGTCCATCGGCGAATCCGTCCGCTCGAACGTCCGGCTGTCGAAGGTCTGGTGGATGCTTCACCGGTGTTCGACCTGGTCTCCCGCATGCCGCCGGAGCGCCTGCCCGCGGCCGTGCGCGCCGACCTGTGGCTGCCCCTGGCGGCGCTGCTGTCGCTGGCCGCGGTCGGCAGTGCGCTGCTGTCGAGAACGCAGCAGCGTTCCCTCGCCGCCGAGCAGCGCGAGCTTCGGCTCCTGCAGGAGGGCGCCGCGGCCGGCGAGCTTCGTGCCTGGATCCAGGAGCGCATCTACCGACTCAGCCTGAAGATCCACGCGGCGCGCGACGCCCAGGATTTCGCCAGCGCCGTGCTCGCCGAACTGGCGCCGGTGCTCGGCCTGGCCGCAGCGCGCTTCTACGCCCTGCGCGACGGCTGCGCACATCCGATTGCGGATTTCGGCCTGCCCCCGCAATTCGAGTGCCGCGACTTCGCACCGGGCGAGGGACTGGTCGGCGAGGCGATCCGCAGCGGCAAGCCGATGCGCCTGCATCCACCGGCGCCGGGCTACCTGGATCTGGGCGGCGGCCTGGGCGAGGCGCCGGTCGCGGACCTGCGCATCCTGCCGCTGCAGATCCACGATCGCGCGGTGGGTGCGCTGGAGCTGGCGCTCCTGCACCCGCTCGGGCCGCGCGAGGAAGAATTCCTGGGCCAGGCACTGCCCCTGCTTGCCCTCAATCTCGACCAGCGGTCCCTGTAGTCACCAAGACCAGGACCGGGTCGCAGGCTGCTTCATCATCCGTCTCGCCTGGCGGATCCGCGCCGCTGCCGGTCGCCGTCCATTCATCCCGAGCCGTTACACTCGCAACGCGTTCAATCCAGACCTTTCCTCATGGCCAAGCCGATCAAAATCGTCCTTGCCGTCATCGGCATCCTGCTGGTCCTGCTCGTAGGCGCGGTCCTCGTCGCCGCCACGCTGTTCGATCCGAACGACTACCGCGGCAAGATCACCGAGGCGGTACGCAAGCAGACCGGGCGCGAGCTGGTGCTGGGCGACATCAAGCTCAGCGTCTTTCCCTGGCTGAAGGTGCGCGTTGCCGACCTCAGCTTCAGCAATGCGCCCGGCTTCGGCGACACGCCGATGGCCAGCGTCAAGGAGGCGAAGGTCGGCGTGCAGCTCATGCCGCTGCTGCTCGACCGCCAGGTCGTGGTCAGCACGGTGACGCTCGATGGCCTGAAGATGGACCTGGCCCGGAACGCCGACGGCAAGACCAACTGGGATGACCTGGTGAAGTCCGGGGACGAGCCGCAGCCGGCGCAGGCGCCCAAGGACGGCGGCGGCTTCGAGGTCGAGAGCATCGACATCGCCGGGGTGACCCTGAGCGACGCCCACATCACCTACCGCGATGCACAGGCCGGCCAGGCGTATCGCATCGAGAACTTCGACCTGGAGACCGGCGCGCTGCGGCCCGGCAAGGCGGCCGACGTCGACGCCTCGCTGTCGGCCTTCGACGAGACCGGGAAGCGGTCCGCCGACCTGGCCGTCTCCGCCAGCGTGCTGGCCGACCTGGTGGCGCAGAAGGCCAGCATCGACGCCCTGAAGCTGGACCTCAGCGCCAAGGCCGAGGGCATGGAGGCGACGATGAAGCTGGCCGGCGACGTCGTGGCGGACCTCGAGACCCGGCTCATCACCGTCGACGACCTGGGCCTGGACTTCAAGGCCGCGATGAAGGATCTCAATGCCGACGGCCGGCTGGTCGGCAAGGTGATCGCCGACATGACACGCCAGCAGGTCGACGTCGAAGGCCTGAAGCTGGATTTCAAGGCCAGGACACCGACACTCGAGGCCAAGGGCGTGCTGGCGGCCAAGGTCAAGGCCCTGCTCGAGGCACAGCAGTACGAGCTGGCCGGGCTGAGCCTGGACCTGGACGCGTCGGGCAAGGACCTGCCGGGCGCAAAGCAGGCCGTGAAGCTGAGCGGCAATGCGAGCTATGACGCGGCCAAGGGTTCGATGCGCTTCGCCGACGGTCGCATCGCCGCAGCCGGCCTGGGCATCACCACCTCGATCACGGGCGAGGGCCTGAACGGCGATTCGCCGCGCCTGTCCGGGCCGGTCACGGTCGCACCCTTCAACCCGCGCGCGCTGCTCAAGGCGCTGGGCATGGAGGACATCAAGACCACCGATCCAAAGGCGCTGGCCCGCGCCAGCCTGTCGACGCAATACAGCGGCAGCTTCACCTCCGCGCGCCTGGAGGATCTGGATCTCAAGCTCGACGACACCAGCATCACCGGCCGCCTGGCGATCAAGGACTTCGCCACCCAGGCGATGGAGTTCGCGCTCAAGCTCGACCGCATGGATGTCGATCGCTATCTCGCTCCCTCCGAGCCGACCGCCAAGCCCGCCGCCGCCGGCAGCACGCAGCAGATCAACGCCACCGAGCTGCCGATCGAGGCGCTGGAGAAGCTCAACGCCAGCGGCACGCTCGACGCCGGCGAGCTCAGGCTCAAGGGCGCGACGCTCAAGAACGTGCGCCTGCGCATCAATGGCCCCAAAGGCTCGCCCAAGCTGGTCAAGCTGGACGCCAGCACCTACGGCGGCCAGATCGCCAGCAGCACGCGCATCGTGCCGGGCGCGCGGCCGGACTTCGCGCTCAACACCAGCGTGGACGCGATGCAGCTCGCGCCGATGCTGCAGAACTTCTGGGGCAAGGACATCGTCTCCGGCCTGGGCAACATCAAGCTGGACCTGACCTCGGGCGGCAGGACCGTGGGCGACCTGCGCCGCGACCTGAACGGCTCGGTCTCACTGAGCTTCGAGAACGGCGCGGTGAAGGGATTCAACCTCGGACAGATCGTTCGCCGCGCCCAGGCTCTGCTCAAGGGCACCACGCTCGACGACACCGAGCCGCGGCAGACCGATTTCACGAAGATCACCTTCGCCGCGCAGATCGTCGACGGCATCCTCAAGTCCGATCAGCTCAGCGCGCTGAGCCCGCTGTTCCGGCTCGGCGGCAGCGGCCAGATCAACCTGGTCGACGAGACCCTGGACTACCTGGTCTCGCCCACCGTCGTTGCCAGCAGCAAGGGCCAGGGTGGCAAGGGACTGGAGGAGCTGGCCGGCCTGACCATCCCGATCCGCCTCACCGGCAGCCTGTACGCGCCCAAGTACAAGCTCGACCTGCAGACCGCGCTCAAGCAGAAGGCCGGCGACGAGCTGCGCGGCAAGCTCGCCGACAAGGTGCTCGGCGGTGAATCGGGTGAGGCCGTCAGCGACGCCGAACTCAAGCAGAAGGCCGCCGAGAAGCTCAACGAGGAAATCGGCCGCGGGCTGGACAAGCTGTTCGGCGGCAAGAAGAAGAAGAGCAAGGACAGCGACGCGCCCGCCACCGAGACGCCGGCCGCCGAAGCGCCCGCCGAGACGACTCCGGCGCCGGCCGCGGACGAGGCCGCGCCAGCCGAACCCGCCACGCCTTGAGTCGGCGCGCGCTGCTCGCGCTGCTGGCCGTATCCGGCCTCCTGACGGCCGCCGCGAACGCGTTCGATATCCATTCGGTCGACGTGCGCCACGATTCCGAGCGCTACCACCTGGCCATGAAAGTGAGCCTCGATGCACCGGCCCACTCCGTGTACGCGGTCTTCACCGACCTGCCCGGACTGCCGCGGGTCAATCCCTCGATCCGCAGCGTGCAGGTGCTCGAGGCGCTGCCCGGCCAGGACCAGCGCGTATTCACCGAGGTGAGCGCCTGCGTCGGTCCCTTCTGCCGCCGGCTGCGACAGGTGCAGGACATGCACTTCGAGCCGCGCGCCGGGCATGGCGGCCGGGTGCATGCGCGGATCGTCGAGCAGGGCAGCGATTTTCGACGGGGCGAGGCGAGCTGGGATTTTCGCGATTGCGCCGGGCGCACCTGCCTGGATTTCGACGCCACGCTCGAACCGGCGTTCTGGGTGCCGCCACTGGTCGGCCCCTGGCTCCTGCAGCGCAAGCTGCGGCAGGAAGCCATCGAGACCTGTCGCGGTCTCGAACGTCTGGCCCGCGCGGCGACGCCGGCGCCGTGAGCAACGCTGCCTTCGCGGAGCGCCTGCTGCGCTGGTTCGACCAGCACGGGCGGCACGACCTGCCCTGGCAGCATCCGCGCGCGGCCTATCGCGTGTGGGTCAGCGAGGTGATGCTGCAGCAGACCCAGGTCGCCACCGTCGTGCCGTATTTCGAGCGCTTCATGGCGCAGTTCCCCGACGTGGCGAGCCTCGCCGCGGCGGCGCTGGACGAGGTGCTGCGCCTGTGGGCCGGCCTGGGCTACTACGCGCGTGCGCGCAACCTGCACCGGGCCGCGCAGACCATCGTCGATGCGCACGGTGGCGTCTTCCCGCAGGACTTCGATGCGGTGAGCGCCCTGCCGGGCATCGGCCCCTCCACGGCCGGCGCGATCCTGGCCCAGGCGCACGGACAGCGCCACGCGATCCTCGACGGCAACGTGCGCCGCGTCCTGGCGCGCCACGCCGGCATCGAGGGCTGGCCGGGCCTGCCTCGCGTGCAGGCGCAGCTCTGGGACATCGCGCAGACGCATCTGCCTCATGCGCGCCTGGCCGACTACACGCAGGCGATCATGGACCTGGGCAACGCGGTATGCCGCGCCCGCACGCCGCAGTGCGTCGACTGTCCGGTACGGGACGATTGCGTGGCCCTGCGCGAGGATCGCATTGCCACCCTGCCCTCGGCGCGCCCGGCGCGCGTGCGCCCCCTGCGACAGGCGCGCCTGCTGCTGGTGATCAACGCGCAGGACGAAGTGCTGGCGCTGCGACGACCGCCCTCCGGCATCTGGGGCGGCCTGTGGTGTCCGCCACTGCTGGACGCGCAGGACTCGCTGGAGGCCGCCCTGCAGCGCGCCGGTGCGGCTCCGGCCGGCGTGGATGCCCTGGGGCCCCTGCGCCACGCCTTCACCCACTTCGACCTCGAACTGCTGCCGCTGCGCGCCGGCTGCGATCCCCGCGCATCCGCCCTGGCCGAGACCTCAGGCCATGCGTGGCTTAAGCTCTCGGAGCCCGGATCCTGGCCCGGCCTGCCGGCCCCGATCCGCAAGCTTCTCGAAGGACTCCAGCAACAGGCGTCCCTGCCCCTGTCCGTACTTCCCTCTTTCGCATCGCCGCCATGTCCCGCACCGTTCATTGCGTCAAGCTCGACAAGCAAGCCGAAGGCCTCGACCGCGCGCCCTACCCCGGCGCGCTCGGCCAGCGCATCTTCGAAAACGTCTCGAAGGAAGCCTGGCAGCTCTGGCTCCAGCACCAGACGCGGCTGATCAACGAGTATCGCCTGGCCCTGTCGGATGCCAGCGCGCGCAAGTTTCTCTCGACCGAAATGGAAAAATTCTTCTTCGGCGGCGGCGAACTCGCGCAGACCTCGTACACACCGCCGAAGAACGCGCTCGATTCTTGACACTCCCTCGGGCCGCGGCTCTAATGCGCGACCTCGCGGCCTCGTTTGTTCTGCGCCGCACCGTGCAATGGCCGGGTAGCTCAGTCGGTAGAGCAGGGGATTGAAAATCCCCGTGTCGGCGGTTCGATTCCGTCCCCGGCCACCATTCAGCAGCGAAGCAGGCGGCTGGTAAGGCACGCAAGGCGAAGCCCTGCGCACCCGGGAGCGCAATCGAGTCCCGGCTCAGCCTTCATCGGAAGCGGCATCTCCCTTGAGCTCGGCGAACCTGGCCGCCATCGTCGGGTTGCCCCGCGTCAGCCGCTTGATCGTCACGTCCTGCGCCTTGTCGTTGGCAAGGCGAAGATTCCGGTCGGTTCCGAGCAGCGCCTCCTTGGTCTTCTGCAGATGGTCGATCGACTTGTCGATCTCGTCGATCGCCGTCTGGAAGCGCCGGGAGGCGAGATCGTAGTTCTTGGCGAATGCCGCCTTGAAGGTCTCGAGCCCGGCCTCGAAGTTGGTGATGTCGACGTTCTGCGCCCTGACCAGCGCCAGTTCGGACTTGTACTTGAGCGCGTTCATCGCGGCGTTCCGAAGCAACGTGATGATCGGTAGAAAGAACTGCGGGCGCACCACGTACATCTTCGGGTAGCGGTGGAAGACGTCGACGATCCCGGTGTTGTAGAGCTCGCTGTCGGGCTCGATCAGCGACACCAGCACCGCGTACTCGCATCCCTTCTCGGTCCGGTCCTTGTCGAGTTCCTTGAGGAAATCCTCGTTCCTGCCCTTCGTGGCGGTCCGGTCGCTCTCGTTCTTCATCTCGAACATGATCGAGACGATCTCGGTACGGTCCTCGTCGAAGTCCCGAAAGATGTAGTCGCCCTTGCTGCCCGTCCGCGCGTCGTTGTCCTTCTCGAAATAGGCCCGCGGGAACGCCGTCGCCCGGATGCGGTTGAACTCGGTCTCGCAGTGCTGCTCGAGCGTCTCCCCCACCATCTTGGTCGACATGCGCGCCTTCATGTCCCGCAGGCGCTCGATCGCGTCGTCGCGATCCTTGATCTGCGTCTCGTACTTGTCCCGGAGCGATTTCTCGGCAAGCTGCTTTTCGAGCTCCGCGCGCACCAGGCCGCTCTTCAGTTCGTCGCGCTCCCTTTCCACCACACTGACCGCCTCGCTGGTCGCCAGCTTTCTCTCGACCTCGCCGAGGTCGATCCTCGCCTTCAGGCTCTGGATCTCGGCGTCCTTGATTGCCGCGGTCTTCTGCAGTTCATTGGCAAGCCTGGCCTCCGCCAGGCTGGCGGCCGAGTGCCGGTCATGCCGGGCCTGCTCGAGCTCGCTGGCCAGTTCGTCCCGCTGCTTCTCCACCGCATCCAGCGCTTCGGTGACCGCCAGCTTGCGCCGGATGTCCTCGGCCTCCAGCCGCGCCTTGAGCGCCTGGATCTCGGCCTCCTTGGCCGCTGCGGCCTTCTGCGATTCGCCGGCGACCCTGGTGCAGGCGAGCTCGATGGCAGTCCGCTTGTCCTGTTCGGCGAGCTCGAGCCGCTCGTGCAGCTGCTTTTCGAACTCGCTGTCGCGAACCTGCTTGAGGATGTCCGCATACCCGGCCTCGTCGAGAAGCGCCCGAGCTTTGACGGGATCGTGGTCG
>CAMLNE010000105.1 GCA_946481265.1 uncultured Panacagrimonas sp.
GCAGGGCGAGTGGTTCGGGGCGCTGGCAGGGCCCGATGAGCGTTTCGACCTGGTGCTGAGCAATCCGCCCTACGTGGCCGAGGCCGATCCGCACCTGGCCGACCTGCGTCATGAGCCGCGCACGGCGCTGGTGGCAGGACCCGACGGGCTCGACGACCTGCGCCGGATCGTCGCCCAAGCCGCGGCCTGGCTGGTATCCGGCGGCTGGCTGCTGGTCGAGCACGGCTACGACCAGGGCGAGCGCGTGCGCGGGCTGTTCGAGGCGGCCGGATTCGGGCAGGTGTCCACGCGTCGCGATCTGGGCGGCCAGGAACGCGTGACGGCAGGGTGCCGGCCATGAGCGCGCTGTCGCGCTATTCGCGGCAGGTCGTGCTGCGCGAGGTGGGCGTCAACGGCCAGGAGTTGCTGCGCGATTCGGCCGCGCTGATCGTCGGGCTGGGCGGCCTGGGCGCACCGGCCGCCCTGTACCTGGCCGGCGCCGGCCTGGGGCGACTCGTGCTCACCGACCTGGACCGGGTGGATCCCAGCAACCTGCACCGGCAGATCCTCTACCGGCAGGCGCAGGTCGGCCAGGCCAAGCTCGACGCCGCGCGCGACCAGCTCCAGGCCCTCAACGCGGACTGCGCCATCGAGTGCCGTCCGGGCCCGCTGGACGACGCCGCGCTGGTGGCGGCGGCGCGCGCAGTGGACGTCGTGCTCGACTGCACCGACAACTTCGCCACGCGCTTTGCGATCAACCGCGCCTGCGTGGCGGCGCGCCGGCCGCTGGTGTCGGGCGCGGCGATCCGTTTCGAAGGCCAGCTCGCGGTGTTCGATGCCGCGCGCGGGACGGGCTGCTACGCCTGCCTGTTCCCGGCCGCGGGCGAGGCGCAGGAAACCTGCGAGGAGGCGGGCATCCTCGGCCCGGTGGTCGGCACCATCGGCACGCGCCAGGCGCTGGTTGCGCTCAAGCTGCTGCTTGGCCTGGACGTGGATCGCGGCACGCTCTGGGTCTGGGACGCGTTGACGGACAGGTCCCGCCGGCTGAGCATCCCGCGCGACCCCCATTGTCCCGTCTGCTCGAGCCCTTCCCATGCCCCTTGATGCCGATCTCGTCCTGCCCCGCCGCCTCGCGATCCAGATCCTGCACGAGGCGCAGGTCGCGCAGCCCGATGCGATCTGCGGACTGGTTGGCGCGCGCGGCAGCGAGCCGGCGAGCTTCCTGAGGCTCGACGAGGCGGCGCTGTCCGCCCGCGGCGAGACCCTGTGGGCGCGGCTGTGGTCGAACCCCACGGCGCCGGCGGTCCCCACCGCCGATCAGCTGGCCGGTGGCGGCCTGTACCTGGTGGTGTCGCTCGACATCAAGGGCGTGCTCGAGATGCGCGCCTGGGAACTGCGCGACGGCGCGCCGCACGAGCGGGTGCTGAAAGTTCGCGACTGAGAGCGGGGAAAGCAACGGCCGACGCGAAGGACGCAGGGCGGCGAAAGCAACGGCCAACGCAAAGGACGCAAAGGAAAAAGAAAGGCGCAAAGGAAAAAAATGATGGGACGGAGCACACCCGGGATGTGTGCCGACTGCCATCTCAAGTTTTTCTTTGCGCCTTTGCGCCTTTGCGCCTTTCTTTGCGTCCTTTGCGTTAGCCGTTGCTTGCGTTAACCGTCCGTTGCGTTAGCCGTCTTTTGCGTCAGCCGCTTTTTCAGTGCCGGAAATGGCGCACGCCGGTGAACACCATCGCCATGCCGGCCTCGTCGGCGGCGGCAATCACCTCGCCGTCACGCATCGACCCGCCCGGCTGGATGACGGCCGAGATGCCCGCGGCGGCAGCGGCGTCGATGCCGTCACGGAACGGGAAGAACGCATCGGACGCCATCACCGAGCCGCGCACCACTAGCTTTTCGTCCTCGGCCTTGATGCCGGCGATCTTCGCCGAGTACACGCGGCTCATCTGGCCGGCGCCGATGCCGACGGTGCCCAGCTCGCGCGCGTAGACGATGGCGTTGGACTTCACGAACTTGGCCACGCGCCAGCAGAACATCAGGTCCTCGATCTCGGCCGGTGTCGGCGCACGCTTGCTGACCACCTTGAGATCCTCGGGCTTGAGCTCGTGGTGATCGCCGGTTTGGATCAGCAGGCCCGAGCCGATGCGCTTGACGTCGTGCCGGTTGCGGCCCGGCCCCGGCGGAATGGCCAGCACGCGCACGTTGGCCTTGCTCGCGGTGATTTCCAGCGCCTCGGCGTCGACCGCCGGCGCCATGATCACCTCCACGAACTGGCGATCGACGATGGCCCGCGCGGTCGCCGCATCGAGCGGGCGATTGAACGCGATGATGCCGCCGAACGCCGAGGTCGGATCGGTCGCGTAGGCCCGCTCGTAGGCCGGCAGGATGCCATCGGCCACCGCCACGCCGCAGGGATTGGCGTGCTTGACGATCACGCAGGCGGGCTGCGCGAACTCGCGCACGCATTCCCAGGCGGTGTCGGCGTCGGCCAGGTTGTTGTAGCTCAGCTCCTTGCCCTGCAGCTGCTGGAAGGTGGCCAGCGTGCCCGGCGCCGGGTGCAGGTCGCGGTAGAAGGCGGCCTGCTGGTGCGGATTCTCGCCGTAGCGCAGGTCCTGGACCTTGATGAAGTTGCTGTTGGCCTGCGCCGGAAATTCCGTGCGCGTGCCGTCCGGCTGCAGCGCTGAGAGGTAGTCGCTGATCGCCGCGTCGTACTGCGCGACGCGGTTGAACGCCGCGACCGACAGCCTGAACCGGGTCTCGTGGCCCAGCTCGCGGTGCCGGCTGAGTTCGTCCATCGCCTCCGCGTACTGGGCCGGATCGGTGAGCACCGCCACGTGCAGCCAGTTCTTGGCCGCGGAGCGCACCATCGCCGGACCGCCGATGTCGATGTTCTCGATGGCCTGCTCGAGCGTGCAGCCCGGCTGGGCAACGGTCTGCTCGAAGGGATAGAGGTTGACCACGAGCAGGTCGATCGGCGCGATGCCGTGCTCCTGCATCAGGGCATCGTCGACGCCGCGCCGGCCGAGCAGCCCGCCGTGGATCATCGGATGCAGGGTCTTGACGCGGCCGTCCATCATCTCGGGAAAGCCGGTGTGCTCCGAGACCTCGCGCACTGGCAGGCCGGCATCGCGCAGGGCGCGGAACGTGCCGCCGGTGGACAGCAGCTCGACCTCGAGCTGGACCAGGGCGCGGGCGAGTTCGATCAGACCGGTCTTGTCGGAGACAGACAGCAGGGCGCGACGGATCATCGTGTGGGAGTAGGGCGAGCGCCGATCTTGTGCTGGCGCAGTTTCTTGCGCAGCGTTGCGCGGTTCAGTCCGAGAACCTCGGCCGCCTTCGACTGGTTGTGATCGCAGTAGCGCAGGGTGGCGCGCAACAGCGGCGGTTCCACCTGGTCCAGCACGGTGGTGTACAGGTCGATCGGACGATGACCGTTCAGGCTGCGGAAGTAGTCGTCGATGCACTCGGCGACGGAATGGCTCAGCGGCTTGGTGTCGATCTTGTGAGCAGACATTCTCGGGTCGCCCTGGTGCCCCGGAAGAATTGCATTCCGGGCGAAGTCGCGAAAAAGGGGCGCAATCATAGCGCCAAGCGCATGGACAGAAAACGTCCTTTCCGGATCGGGTGCGGACCCGGGCGGCGGCCGCGCGATCAGCGCTTGCGCGCGGCGATGCGCGTCCATCCCTCGCGCCGGCCATCGGGCTCGAATTCGAAGGCGTCCGCGTAGGCGGCGCGCACCTCCTCGGCCTGGCGATCGAGCAGGCCGGCCAGCACCAGGCGGCCGCCGGATGCCAGTCTGGTGGTCAGCAGCGGCGCGAGTTCGATCAGCGGACGCGCCAGGATGTTCGCAAGCACCAGGTCGGCCGCAAGGGGCTCGAAGACGGCATCGTGCTCGAGTGCGTCGAGCCCGGACTCGACGCCGTTCTGCCGCGCGTTGTCGCGCGTGGCCAGGATCGCCTGCGGATCGATGTCCACCGCGGTGCAGTGCGCGGCGCCGAGCTTGAGGGCGGCGATGCCCAGGATGCCGCTGCCACAGCCGAAGTCGAGCACCTCCAGCCCGGCGACGTCGTTGCGCGCGATCCAGTCCAGGCACAGCGCCGTGCTCGGATGCGTACCGGTGCCGAAGGCCAGGCCCGGATCGAGCAGCAGCGTGGCGCAGCCGGGCTCGTCGACGCGCTTCTCGTGCGGGCAGACCCACAGGCGATCGCCGAATTTCATCGCCGGACAGTCCTTGAGCCAGACGCGCACCCAGTCCTGGTCCTCCACCAGTTCGGTGGACAGCTCGATCGATGCGCCGTCGGGCAGGTGTTCGCGCAGGATGGCGGCGATATGCGCCGCGTCGGCCTGCGCATCGAACAGGCCGATCACGACGGTGCACGACCACAGCGGCGTTGCGCCCGGTGCGGGTTCGAGCACCGGGTCGTCGCCGGCGTCGACCAGGCTCACGCTGCTGGCGCCGCCGGCATGCAGGAGTTCCTCGGCGAACTCGGGATGAGCGGACAGCACGCGGATCTGCAGGAAGGCCATGCGACGGGGGGAGCCAAGGCGGGACGGCGAATGGTAGTGCGGGCCCCGCAACCGTGCCTGCACCAGGGCCCGGCGATGCCGCCGACGTAACCGGTCCGGCATCGCCGTTCCGGGATTTCCGGGGCCCTGTGACGGGATCCGCATGCGGATCTGCGGGACAGGACACTAGAATCCGCCCCCGACCGCGGTTCCCCTTTTCACCGATGTCCTTCGCCGCCCTGCGCCACGAGGCCCGCGCCAATCTGCGCCTCGCGCTGCCGCTGATTGCGGCACAGCTCAGCTTCGTGAGCATGGGCACGGTGGACACGATCCTCGCCGGCCGGCTCGGCGTCCCGGAACTGGCCGCGGTGGCGGTGGGCAGCAACGTCTGGTTCCTGACCTTCGTGATGTTCCTGGGCGTGAGCATGGCCGTCTCGCCGATCGTCGCGCAGCGGGTCGGTGCCGGTCAGAGCCCGGAGCGCATCGGCCGCTTCCTGCGGGGCTCGCTGGCCCTGGCCCTGCTGCTCGGCCTGGCCTGGCTGGCCCTGATGCTGCTGGCCGCCGGTTCGGTGCTCGACCTGCTCGATCTGGATGCCCGCACCAGCGGCCTGGCGCAGGACTACCTGTTCGCACTGGCCTGGTCGGCGCTGCCGCTGAGCCTGTGCTTCTTCCTGCGCAACGGTGCCGAGGGGCATGGCCTGATCCGCGTGCCACTGGTGGCCGGACTGGTCGGCCTGTGCACCAACGCCGGCTTCGACTGGCTGCTGATGTACGGACGCGGCGGTTTTCCGCCGATGGGTCCGGAAGGCTGCGGCTGGGCCACGGTGATCGCCTCCTGGGCGATGGTTGCGGTCTACGCCGGGTTCTACTGGCGCTCGTCGGTGCTGCGCGCGCTGCGGCTGGTTCCCGGAGGCTGGCCGCGCATCGACGGCGAAACCGTCGAGGTGCTGAGGGTCGGCCTGCCGGTGGCGGCGATCCTGGCCGCCGAGGCCTGGCTGTTCTGCATCGGCGGCCTGCTGATGGCGCGTTTCGGTGCCGACGCCGTTGCAGCGCACCAGATCGCCCTCAACTTCGCCTCGCTCTGCTTCATGGTGCCGACCGCCATCGGCATGGCCACGACCGTGCGCGTGGGACACGCGGCCGGCGCCGGTGACGCGGCTGGCGTCGCCGTGCGCGGGCGCGTCGGCATCCTGCTGGGCATCGCCTTTGCCACGCTGTCGGCTTCGCTGATGGCGCTGGCTCCGACGGTGATCGTGGCGGTGTACACCGACGCCGATCACCTGGCCGGACCCGCCGCGGGCTTCCTGGCGCTGGCCGCGCTGTTCCAGGTTTTCGATTGTGTGCAGGCGACCAGCAACGGCGCGCTGCGCGGACTCAAGGACACGCGCGCGCCGATGAGCATCACCCTGTTCGCCTACTGGGTGATCGGCATGCCGCTGGCGGCGGGCCTGGCGTTCGGCACCGGGCTCGGGCCGGCCGGCATCTGGTGGGGGTTCATCGCGGGCCTGGCGACGGCGGCCTTCGGACTGGGGGCCCGCTTCCTGCGCCGCACCGGTTCCGCGGCGCAGGCCTCAGGGTAGACTCGGCGGCACCGCCCACTGCCCTGCGTTCCACGTGTCCTCCGCCGCGCTCAGACTGCTGCTGATCGAGGACTCCTTCGCGATTGCGCGCGAGGTCGAGGCGCTGCTGCGCGGCATCGAAGGCCCGATGCTGGACTTCCATCACGCCGAGACGCTCGGCCAGGGACTCGAGCTGCTCGGGCCGCGGCTGCCGCGGTTCGATTGCGTGCTGGTCAACCTGCGCCTGCCCGATGCCGAGGGGCTGGACTGCGTGCGGCGCCTGCGCGCGGTCGATCCGCAAGGTGCACTGATCGTCCTGGCCCCACCGGAAACGCGCGCCGTGGCGGTCGAGGCGCTGCGCGAAGGCGCACAGGAGTTGCTGGTCCATCCCTGGGCGCGCACCGCGGCGCTGGCGCAGGACATGCACCGGCTGGTGCGCAGCGCGATGGAGCGCAAGGGTCGCTTCCGTGCGCCGCCGGAAATGGCGGCGGGCGAACCGAGCGGTCCGGCTCGCCCGCCCGCACCTGACCAGGAGACCGCCTTCGCGCTGCGCTTCCAGCCCTGGGCGGAGACGCAGAGCGGCAGCATCTACGGCGTGGAAGTGATGCTCGGCTCGCGCGCGGCGCAGGCCTCGCCACGTGAGCTCCTGCGCGCCGCGCAACTTCGCGGCGAACTCAGCGAACTCGGACACTGGCTGCTGTGCCGTGTCGCCCCGCTGTGGAAGCAGTGGCGTGCCGCCGGCATTGCGCCGCTGCGGCTGGCGGTGAACGTGGCCCCCAGCGAACTGCAGGCGCCCGGGTTCGCGCGGGCGCGCCTGCGCATGCTCGAGGAGCTCGGCCTGAGCCCGGGCGAGCTGCAGATCGAGCTTGCCGAGGACGCGCTGGTCGATGCGGACATCAAGGTGCACGCCGAACTGCAGACCCTGCGCGCCGCCGGCGTGCGGGTGGTGGCGGACAACGTCGGCCGCGGCCCGGTGGCGCTGCTCGCGCTGGCGCGACTGCCGCTGGACGCCGTGAAGCTCGACATCTCGCTGATCGAGGCGATGCGCAACGGCGATCGCGCCGCGCGTGCCACCGTGCGTGCCCTGGTGGCGCTGTGCAACGAGCTGGGCATCCTCTGCTGCGGTGTCGGCGTGGAAGTGCAGACCGATTACCGCGCCTGCGGCGAACTCGGCGTGCACCACATGCAGGGCTACTGGGTCGCGCGCCCGCAGAGCGCGGAGGCGGTCGCCAGCTGGCTTGCGCGCTGCGCGCCCTCCGTCTCCACGCAACGCTACCCAGCATCCTGCCGGCCGAGAGCCTGTGATGGAGCGGGCGGCCGGCGCGGATGACGCGCAGCGACTGCCACGCTGGAACATCGTGCGCGGATGCTCTGAATTCAGATCGAATCGATCTTGAAATGACCTGGAAGCGGAGGGTGGGGCGGCGCAAGATAACGTCCCCTTCAATCCACCGGAGATCGATCATGACGCTCAGACTCGGCGATACCGCCCCTGACTTTGAAGCCGACACCACCGAGGGCCGACTTCGCTTCCACGACTGGCTCGGATCGAGCTGGGGCGTGCTCTTCAGCCATCCGAAGAACTACACCCCGGTGTGCACCACCGAGCTGGGCTACACCGCCAAGCTCAAGGACGATTTCGACAAGCGCAACGTCAAGGCCATCGGCCTGTCGGTGGACAAGCTCGAGGATCACCACGGCTGGAGCAAGGACATCGAGCAGACGCAGGGCGCCGCGCTCAACTTTCCGCTGATCGCCGATCCCGACAGGAAGGTCTCCGCCCTCTACGACATGATCCATCCCAATGCGAGCGACACCCTGACGGTGCGCAGCGTGTTCGTGATCGATCACAACAAGAAGGTGCGCCTGATCCTGACCTATCCCGCCAGCACGGGCCGCAACTTCGACGAGATCCTGCGCGTGATCGACTCGCTGCAGCTCACCGACAAGTACAAGGTGGCGACGCCGGTGAACTGGAAGCAGGGCGATGACGTGATCATCGTGCCGTCGGTCAGCACCGACGATGCCAAGAAGCTGTTCCCGGGCGGCTGGAACGAGGTCAAGCCCTACCTGCGCGTGGTGCCGCAGCCCAAGTAGAAGTCCCGTTCCTGCCTTTGCTTGTGCCGACCCCCGCGCCGTTCCGGCGGTACGCCGAAGCGCTGTTGACCGTAGACCGTAGCCTGGAAAGAGCGAAGCGAATTCCGGGTTCCGACCCGATTTCCGCAGGCGTCCTCCCGCAATTCGCTGCGCTCATTGCAGGCTACCGGGACTATGGGGACTACGGGGCCTGCCAGAGGCCTCCTGGTGACGATCTGCACAACCCGATGAGGGCCGGCGGCGTCACTTTTTGCAGTAGCGCCCCATCCAGATGCACAAAATGACGAACGGGGCCGAAAGGCCCCGTTTTATTTGTAGTGATAACGGCACGCGATGATCGCCAGATCATTCTTCTCGACGATGTAGACCAGGCGATGCGTGTCGTCGATGCGACGCGACCAGAAGCCGGCAAGGTTCTCGCGCAAGGGTTCGGGCTTGCCGATGCCGTCGAAGGGACTGCGCAGCGTGTCCTGGATCAGCGTATTGATGCGCCGGAGCGTCTTGCGATCCTGCGTCTGCCAGTAGAGGTAGTCCTCCCAGGCGGCGAGGGTCCAGACGACGCGGCTAGGCATCGACCAGCTTTCGCGTCCGGCGCTTGCCCTTGCTGAACTGGGCGATCGAACGCGTCAGGTGCGCCGCGTTCGCCGGCGACTTCAGCAGATGCACCGTCTCCATCATGCCGTTGAACGTCTCGAGCGACATCACCACCGCGTCGGGCGCGTCGCGACGCGCGATCACCGCGAAGTCCGCGTCCTCGGCGACGCGGTCGAGCAGCTGCTTGAGATTACTGCGTGCCTCGGAGAAGTTGATGACATTCATGGAATGACCTGTACTGTTAATGGTACAAGTCTAGGCCGTCTTGTCGAAGGCGACAACTCGCGGCTCAGGCGCCCGCCGCGTCAAGCCCCGGCGCCGCCTCATTGGCGGCGCTCGCGTAGTGCAGCCCCTCGCCGATGCCCTTGACGTGCACCGGTCCGCGCGCGACCAGGTCGCGCGGGCCGGCGAGTTCGACGGTACGCACGTCGACCAGGATCTCGCCGCCCTGCGCCAGGTCGCAGAGGCGCGACGCAAGGTTCACCGCGGTGCCGATGGCGGTGTATTCGAGCTGCGAGGTCGAGCCGATGACCCCCACCGTGACCACGCCGCTGGAGACGCCGACACCCGCCGCGAGCGGCGTATCCGGATGCGACCAGCGTTGCGTGATGCCCTGGGCCGCCAGCAGGATCCGCTGCGACAGCGCCAGGCCGCGCGCCGCGTGGTCGAACACCGGGATCGGTGCCCCGACCAGGATCACGATGCCGTCGCCCGCGAAGCCCTGGATCGTCGCGTCGAACGCGGCGACCTCGTGTTCCACCGCTTCGTAGTACTCGCCCAGCAGCTGCGTGACCAGGCCCGAGTCGTGCAGGCCCGAGAAGCGCGTGAAGCCGCGCAGGTCGCAGCACAGCACGGTCAGTTCCAGCTTCTGCGGCTGCATCGTGTGCGCCAGGCCGCGCTCGGCGACCTGCTTGACCACCTCGCGCGACAGGAAGCGGCCGAGGAACTGTCCACGCTCGCCCTGGATGGTGTGATAGCGCAGCCCGCCGATCAGGAAGATGAAGAGGCCGGGCAGGCTGGTCAGCACGTTGTAGCCGGCCGGCAGCACGTAGTTGGCGAAGAAGAACGGCGCGCACAAGGCCACGCAGATCACGCGCTGGCGCTCGGCCTCGTCGATGCGCTGGCTGAACACGATCAGGCCCGCCGC
This sequence comes from uncultured Panacagrimonas sp., assembly GCA_946481265.1. Next base: position 9,883 of record CAMLNE010000105.1, read on the forward strand.
GATCAGCAGCGAGCCCATCAGGCTCACCGGCAGCGCGAACATCCAGAAATAGCGCCCGCCGCAGCCGCCGTCATTGCCCATGCAGAACAGGAACCGGGTCATGCGTTCTTCTGGATGGAGCGCGCCCAGCACCAGGTAGATCAGGGTGATCCCCGCGAACATCCAGGCGCAGCGGCGCACCCAGGCCAGCGCGCGGGCGGTGGGCTGCGCCGCGCGGGCCACGCGGATCATCCACAGGAACAGGCCGCCCATGACCAGCGCATCCAGCACCGGAAGCGCCACCAGCCACCAGATGTCCCGGCCGTCGGGATGCAGCACGTGCTGCGCCGGATAGGAGGCGTTCGCAATCCCCACCATGGCCACGGCGAAGGCCAGCGCGCGCGTGGCGGGCGAATGTGGATCCCCGAGGAAATACGTGATCGCGATGCCCAGGCCCGTGGTGCCGACGACGGCGGCGACGAGCACGATGCCCTGGTCGCCCATCGGGAACTGGAGGAAGTCCGCATAGATCATGGGCCGATTCTAGTTTGCGGCTGCGCGTCCAATTAGAATTCACGCCCCGCCAGCCCGGCGGATCCAGGTGGATGCCATGACCAGCCCGCTGAATCGCAAGTCGAAGACCATCACGGGCGGCGTCGCCCGCAGCCCGAACCGCGCCATGCTGCGCGCGGTCGGCTTCGGCGACGGCGATTTCGACAAACCCATCGTCGGCGTCGCCAGCGGCCACTCGACGATGAATCCCTGCAACGCCGGCATCGCCCCGCTGGTCGCACGCGCCGAGGAGGCGCTGCGCCATGCCGGCGCGATGCCGCAGACCTTCGGCTTCCCCACCGTCACCGACGGCATCTCGATGGGGACCGAGGGCATGAAGTACTCGCTGGTGTCGCGCGAGGTCATTGCCGACTCGATCGAGACCGCGGCCTCGAGCCAGTGCATGGACGGCGTGCTCGCCGTGGGCGGCTGCGACAAGAACATGCCGGGTGCCATGATCGGCATGCTGCGCATCAACGTGCCCTCAGTGTTCTGCTATGCGGGCACGATCAAGCCCGGCTACTGGAAGGGCGTGCCGCTGACCATCGTCTCGCCGTTCGAGGCGGTCGGTGCGTTCAACGCCGGCACGATGTCCAAGGAAGACCTGGTCGGCATCGAGAAGAACGCCTGCCCGACCACCGGCGCCTGCGGCGGCATGTACACCGCCAACACGATGTCGAGCGCCTTCGAGGCGCTGGGCATGAGCCTGCTGGGTTCCTCGCAGATGTCCTGCCCGGACCCGGAGAAGGCGGACTCGGTGGCCCATTCCGCACGCGTGCTCTACAACGCCATCGTCCACGACATCAAGCCGCGGGACGTGGTCACGCGCAAGAGCATCGAGAACGCGATCATGCTGGTGATGGCCACCGGCGGTTCGACCAACGCGGTGCTGCACTTCCTCGCCATCGCGCACGCCGCGGGCGTGGAGTTCGCGCTGTCCGACATCGAGGCGATCCGCCTGAAGACGCCGGTGCTGTGCGATCTCAAGCCCTCGGGCAAGTACGTGGCGGTGGACTTCCACAAGGCCGGCGGCGTCCCGCAGGTGCTCAAAATGCTGCTCGCCCACGGCCTGCTGCACGGCGATGCGCTGACCGTCACCGGCCAGAC
>CAMLNE010000106.1 GCA_946481265.1 uncultured Panacagrimonas sp.
AACTTCTTCCGAACTTCGCTGACGATGTGGTTGCCGGAGGCGCGCATCTGCGCGACCACCGCCTCCTGTTGCGGGATCAGCGCGCTCTTGAATTCCTGCGCCAGCGCGCGGGCTGCCTGCACCCTGGCGGCGGCCAGCTGCACCTGGTTGGAGACATCGAGCACGCGCGCGTCGAGCTCCGCTTCGGCCTGGTCGAGCGCCGCCTGGGCCGCGGCCGCCCGACCTCCACCCCAGTTGAACAGCGGAAGCTCGAGCGAGAGCGTCGGGCCGGCATCGAGCGCCCCGTCAAAATCCCGCTCGCGTTCAGCGCCCACCTCGATGCCGCCGATCAGCCGTGTTCTGCGTTCAAGCCCGAAGCGAGCTGCGATCGCGCCCGCCGTGCGGCGCAGGCTGGCGAGATCCAGGCGGCTGTCCAGCGCCAGCTTCTGCAAGGTGGCGACCTCATCTTCCCGGGCCAGTGGCTCGGCCAGTCTTGCGTCGAGTGCCCATTGCGATCGCACGGCGGAAAGTCCCATCAGCCGGTTAAGCGTGGAGCGTGCTTCGACGGCGTGTCCGCGCGCAGAGATGGACGCCAGCGCTGCCTGGCTCGCGGCAGCCTTTTCAACCGCCAGCGCGCGCGCGCTGATGTTGCCGGCCTCGAAGTGGCGCTGAGCGAGGTCGGCCGAGGCACGCTGTGCCCTGGCCGCGGCCTGGCGCATCTGCGCAAGCTGATGAGCACCCACCGCTTCGTACCAGGCGCTTTCCACCTCGGCGGCAAGATCCATCGCGGCAGACGCGACGTCCATTTTCGCGGCTTCAAATTCCGCCTCGGCGAACCGACGGTTGGCTGGCAGGAACAGCAGGTTGGTGAAGTTGAACGCCAGCCCCAATGTGAGCTGTGGCAGGGCGGCGCCGGCGCTCGAGTCACCGGCAAGGCGCGTCAACGAGAACGTCGGGTTGGCCAGTCGACCCGCGTCATAGACCTCGGCCGCGGCGAAGCCTAGGCGTGCCGTTTGACGTCGCATATCGGGGTTGTTGAGCAGCGCCAGTTGCACGGCGGTGTTGGCGGTAAGCGGCGTGCGCAGCGCCGCATCCGTGAAATTGCGGGCGTCGGTGACTTCGGCCATGGCGCGGCCACGCTCTGCCGCAAGGCGGGACACGTCGCCGCGGCCGTGGTCGGCAGGCAGGCTGGCACAGCCCGTCAGCCCGGCGAACAGCAGGGATGCGGGGAACAGCAGATGTCGGGAAACCACGGAACCTCCCGGTAGATCTCGAGGAAGACCATCGGACGCGAAAGGCCGACGGCGAGGCGGTCATGCGCAGCGAACCTGCGCCGCGACCGCGGCTTTGCCTCAGGACTTACTGGGAGGGCGGATCAAGTCGAGCCCGTGCGCCGCGTGCAGGCGCGCCGGAGACTCGGATGCTGCGTCGATCGCGGTGGAAGCGCAAACCAAAGCGCCCGGGTTCACCGGCCCTGACGCGGACGCACTGCCCATGCAGCCGGGCATGGCGCAGTAGGAACCACATTCGCAGCCGTGCGTCTCGTCCGCGGCGGAACCCGACGGGTCCATGTCGCTGGCCAGATGCTGGACGCAGCCGTCGTGATCCGACATGTCCTGCGCCTGAAGGGCGGCATGTGCGGCATGTGCGCCGTCCGGCGCTGCGCCGAGCTGCCCGGTTCTGCTGCCGTCCGCGCAGCGCGCGCCCATCGCCAGCGCAACGGATTGGAATCCGATGCACCAGGCCAGCAGGGCCAGCAGGAAGACAGGGAAGGGGCGGCGCATGAGACGATTAGATGCGTGGCGGACAGTAAGTTCAATGATGCGCGGAGCAGTGACCGACGCCGGGATCTGAAAGATCCTCGAGAATGGGACACTCGGGACGGTCATCGCCCTGGCAGCGCGTGGCCAGCGCGCGCAGCGTGTCGCGCATCGCCTGCATTGCGGCGATACGGCGATCCAGATCCTCGATATGCGCCATCGCGAGCTTCTTGACCTGCGCGCTGCTGCGGCGTGTCTGCTGCCAGAGGCCGAGCAGGGCCTCGATCTGCTTGACCGAAAAGCCCAGCCCGCGGGCGCGCTTGATGAAGCGCAGGGTGTGGACGTCGTTGGGACTGTAGATGCGGTAATTGGAGAAGGTGCGGTCGGCGGGTGGCATCAGTCCGATGGACTCGTAGTGCCGGATCATCTTGGCCGACACGCCGGAGGCTTCGGCCGCCTGGCCGATGTTGTGATAACCCGCGCTGCGTGCATCAGCGGTCTCCAGGGATGGGCGGGTGCGTCGACGGCTAGAGGCGGGCATGCGGATCTCCAGGTGACGATGACGAGGTTTTCGGCTTCCAGCGTGTGAGCAGTAGGGCGTTGGCAAGCACGCTAACGCTGCTGAGTGCCATGGCGGCGCTGGCCACCACCGGCGAAAGCAGGCCGAGCGCGGCCAGCGGAATTCCGGCCGCGTTGTACGCAAAGGCCCAGAACAGGTTCTGGCGGATCTTGCGATAGGTGTGGCGCGAGATGTCCAGCGCATCGGCGACCAGCGCGGGGTCGCCACGCATCAGCGTGATGCCGGCCGCCTGCATGGCGACGTCCGTCCCGGTGGACATGGCAATCCCCACATCAGCCGCGGCCAGCGCCGGAGCGTCGTTGATGCCGTCGCCGACCATCGCGACGACGTGCCCTTGGCGGCGCAGTGCGCTCACCACGTCCGCCTTGTCCGCGGGCAGCACTTCCGCGTGTACTTCGTCGATCCCCAGATCCCGGGCCACCATCGCCGCCGCAGGCTCGAGGTCGCCGGTAATCATCGCGGTGCGGATGCCGCGGCTGTGCAAGCGGTGAACGGCTTTGCGCGCGCTGGCCTTGGCCGCGTCGCTGAAAGCGAGCAAACCGATCAGGACGGACGGATCGCCCATCCGCGCAAGCCAGGACAGCGTGCGGCCTTCGCGCTCCAGCACGGCGCGATGCGCGTCCAGCAACGACAGGTCGAGACCGCGCTCTTGCATCATGCGGGTGCTGCCCAGCTCGTGGAGCACGCCGTCCACGCGCCCGGCGATGCCGCGGCCGGGCGACACAAGCACGTCGTGCGCGGTCGCTGCCGGAATCGACGTTTCGCGCGCGGCGTCGAGGATCGCCCGTGCCAGGGGATGTTCGCTGTTGGCCTGGAGTGCAGCGGCGATGCGCAGAAGCTCCGACGCCGCGCCCTCGACCGGGTGGACCGATACCAGGCGTGGACGCCCTTCGGTCAGCGTTCCGGTCTTGTCGAAAGCCACCATGTCGATTCGATGCGCCGTCTCCAGTGCCTCGGCGTCCCTGATGAGGATCCCGTACCGAGCCGCGACGCCGGTGCCGGACATGATCGCCGCGGGGGTGGCGAGCCCCAGCGCACAGGGACATGCGATCACCAGCACCGCGACCGCGTTGAGAATCGCCATGCTCCAATTTCCGGATGCCAGTCCCCAGCCCAGCAAGGTAGTGAGCGCCAGGAGCAGCACCACTGGAATGAACACCGCCGTGATCCGATCCACCAGGCGCTGGACCGGTGCCTTCTCGCCTTGGGCGGTTTCAACCATGCGAATGATGCGCGCCAGCGTGGTTTCCGACCCGACGGCGGTCGTGCGGATCAGCAGCACGCCCTCGACGTTGACGGCCCCACCGGTAACCCGCGCACCGGGCACCTTTCCGACCGGCAGGCTCTCGCCGGTGATGAGCGATTCGTCGACATGGCTCGCCCCTTCGCTGATCTCACCATCGACCGGGATGCGCTCGCCGGGGCGAATCACGACCAGATCGCCGACACGGACGCTGGACACCGGCACATCGCGCTCGTCGCCCTCACGCCGAACCCGTGCCAGTTCGGGTCGCAGGGCTTGCAGCGCGCGGATCGCGGCAGCGGTCTGGCGCTTGGCCCGGTGCTCCAGCCACTTGCCGAGCAAAACCAGCGTGATCACCACCGCCGAGGCTTCAAAATACAGATCCGGCGTGCCGGACGGGTCATGAAGCATCATGTACACGGAAAGCCCGTAGGCGGCCGAGGTCCCGATGGCAACCAGTAGATCCATGCTTCCCGTACCGGCGAGCGCCGACTTCCAACCCGCACGGTAGAACCGCGCGCCGAGCCAGAACTGCACGGGGGTTGCGAGGGCCCACTGCATCCAGGCCGGCAGCATGGCGTGAACTCCGAACGGTTCACCGAACATCCGCGCGACCAAGGGCAGCGACAGGATGGCCGCCAGCGCGACCGGCCACCATTCCGGCGGTATGGCGTTCCGTGGCGTCGAGGTCCCGGGCTCAGCCTTGGCGACGTGCCGGTAGCCTGTCTTGTCGATGGCCGCCGCAAGTTGTGCGTCCGTCACGTCCGGTTGATGCCTTACGGTCGCACGCTCGGTCGCGAGGTTGACCTGGGCATCGCTCACGCCCGGGATGGCACGCAGGGCTTTCTCGACACGCCGGACGCACGAGGCGCAGGTCATCCCCTCGACCAGGAAATCGGAAGTGGCAAGCGAGGTCGGGAGCGTCATGGCAGGTTCTCCTTGAACGAGTCTGCAGCCTGATGGTTCCCATTGTGGGAAGGTCAATGGGGTACCCCGGGAGTTGACCTTCCTGCCATGGGGATCCCGAATCTGGCCCTGCCCAAGAGCGTTGGCCCGGGAGCACGACCCCGAACGAATCCGAAGTGAAGGACGGGGCCTGCAGTCACTGCATGGCGACCGCCCCCGACATCAGGCCGCCGACGATGAAGTTGCGTGGTGAGCGCGTTCGAACAGAAGCGGTTCGCCCGGGTCCAGTGCTTTGAAACGGGTGCCGGACGGTGCCTGGAAGTTGACCTTGGTGAGATCTGACCGCCGCCGACGCAAGGTCTCGAACCAATCCGGGCCGGTGACGGCGACGACCAGATTGATTCCCATCTCTCAGTCCGCCGGCACGGTGCCGCGGCACTTCGGGTAGGTGCTGCAACCGAAGAAAGAACGCCCTTGGTTGGCCCCTTGCTTTGCGACTCGCCGGACCATGGCGGATCCGCACTTCGGGCATGCACGTGCCTGTGATCCGTCGGCAGGCTGAGCAACGGGGCTGCTGGCCGGCGGGCGCAGGGCCGACGAACGCAACAAGGCATTCGCGTCGACCAGTTCGATGTTGCGGCCTTCGGCAAAGGCGCGCGCATCGGCGGTGAACGGGCCAATGGAAACGACGAAGGCTGCGGTCGCACCGCGTGCCACCATCACACCGAACAACTCACGCACTACGCTCACGCCGACCTGCGTGGCGCGCCATTGCTTGCACTGGATCGGGAACGTTTCGGAGCCCTTGCGAGCCACCACATCCACGCCGCCGTCGGCGCCATCCGGCGTGAAGCTCACCGAGTAGCCCAGGCGCTCGAAGTGGGCGCCCACCACCTGCTCGAATTCCCGCCACGTCAATTGCTGAAGCGGCGCAGTGCCGGTGCGCTTCTCCGCCTCGATGAGTAACTTCGCGCGGCGGCGTTTGCCCATCCAGGATATGAACGCGGCGAGCAGCAGGGCGAACGGAGCGAGGTACTGGAGGAACAATCCGGCGGTCTTGAAGATCATCACGACGGCTGCGCCGCCCATTTCACTCACGTCCCGGGCTATTGGCGGCTCGATCTGGGCAAGTTGTTGGAAGCCAAACCATGCGACCGCGGCGAGTGCCAGACACGCCTGCCAAGGCAGGCGGGCAAGCGCTTCCACCGTTCGATCAAAGTCGGTTCTTTCGCTGTCGACGGGCCATATCAGATCAGCTCCGCCTGGTGGGAGGTCTTTGGTTCGGGCCCATGGGGGATGAGCTGGTTCCAGCGCATCCAGTCGAGATTCCTCAGCAGACCAGAAGTGTCGAAGGTCGCGATGTGTGCCGCACCCCGATGCTCGCGGGATTCGGAGAGGAATGGGTCCAGCGCGAGGCTCGTTTCCGGCGCGGCTCTCAACCCGATCAGGTCGATCTGGATGTGCTGGTCGTAGAGAATGAAGCCGGCGGGCTTCGGCTTGCCGCGGACGATGATCCGGCCCTTGGTGAAGCCCACTTGACGACGGATCTGCATGTCCTCATCCCAGCCTGCCTTGTGCAGGGCCGGGGTGATGAACTTCACGCTGATGTCGTCTTCGCTGAGCGTTTTCTGTCCGCCCATGGCCGCTGCGTCCCCTCGCAAGCAAACCGTCTGATTCCCGCTGTCCCCCTCCCGGAGAGGTCATCCCACAGCGATCAGCGAGGGATGACGTGTTCGCAGGTACTTGAGTCGAAGCGTACCCCTCAGCTGCGATTGCGGCCAGGTGCCGCGATGAATGGACCCCTTCGGCGTGCGTGGTTTCTTTCTTTGTGGAACGCAGGGGCCTCCGCTTGGTCCGTGAGCGGGCCTCGCGGCCTGCCGACGCACGAATCGACGCTACCGCTTCAAGGGCGTCTTCGATAATGGAAGCGGGCGGTCATTGAGTACGTTCGCTTGCGCCCGTCGGACGTGTGTCGCCTTCCTCAGCCCCCGACAGGAATGCATCATCGTTCGCAATCTGCTGAGCCAGCCAGTCCGCCACGATTCGAAAGCGGCGAATGTTCGTCGCGTCGCGATGGGAGAGCAGCCAGATCTCCCTTTCGTGGATGATCCCTGCGCTCAACCGGACCAGGTGCGTTCCTCTAGTTGAGATGCAGGGCAGCAGCGTCATCCCCATCCCGGCTTCGCAGGCCTTGAGCAGGATCGGGGTCGAGCTGGCACGAAAGTGCGATTCGGCCTTGGGCGCGGCGCTTCGGATCCATTGCATCGGCGGGAGATCCGCCAGGTCATCGTTGTAGGTCAACCACGGCTGATCGCTCCATTGATCCTGCGGTATCCCCTGGAACTTCGGATGCCCATAGACCGCTGCGCCGATCCGGCCGACCCGCCGCATCAACAGGGCGGCGTCTTCCTCCGGTCGGGCCAGGCGCAGCGCGAGGTCCGCCTCGCTGCGCGTGAACGAGACGTTGCGGTTGTCGGGCAGCAGGCGGATCTCCAGCCCGGGATGCGCTTCGAGCAAGGCGGGCAGCCGTTCTGTCAGCCAGTCGTTCAGCAAGGCGTCGACCGAGGTGATGCGGACCACGCCGCTCACGTCCTCGGCCGTCTCGCGCGCCGTCTCGAAAATCGAGAGGACGGTGTGTTCAAGCATCTCGGCCGCTGCGATGAAGGCCTGTCCCGCATCGGTGGGCTTGTAGCCGTCCGGGTCGCGAATGAAGAGCCGCACCTGCAGGCGCTCCTCGGCGGCGGCGAGACGCCGGCTGACCGTGGATACGTCCACGCCAAGAGAGCGGCTTGCGGAACGCAGCTGTCGCTCCCGGGCCACTGCGAGCAGCAGCGGGATGTCGTTCCAATCGACCCGCCGTGCCTGCTTCTTCATGGTCGCTGCGAATGTGCAAATCAGGGTTGCACATTACCAAATCGAATCCCGGCCAAGCGCAACGATAATCGTCTGAGCATGCAAGGCCCGACCGATGTCGGACACGCGGCCGCCTCGGGAGAAGCAAATGCAGATCACGCAGATTCGCAGCGCCACGGTGAAGGTCGACTTCGGCGGCAAGCGGTTCCTGATCGACCCGATGCTGTCGGACAAGGGCACGTATCCGGGCTTTCCCAGCTCGGTCAACAGTCACCTGATGTGGCCGACGGTCGAGCTCCCCGTGCCGGTCTCCGACCTGCTCGATGTCGACGCGGTCATCCTGACCCATTGCCATCCGGACCACTGGGACGATGCGGCAACCCGCGTCATCCCCAAGGACGTGCTGATCTTCGCCCAGAGTGAAAAGGACGCGCAGACGCTGCGTGACCTGGGCTACACCCATCTTCGCGTCCTGACCGAGGACACCGACTTTGACGGGGTGCGCCTGAAGAAGACGCCGGGACGCCATGGCGAGGAGGCCGTCTTCAAGGGGCCGTTCGCTGGACCCCTGGGTGAGGTCTGCGGCGTGGTGTTCTCGCATCCGGCCGAGAAGACGCTTTACCTGGCCGGAGACACGGTCTGGTACCCGGCGGTCAAGGACAATATCGACACCCACAACCCGGACGTGATCGTCGTCAACAGCTGCGATGCCAGGATGATCGATCCGACGCTCGGCGAGACGTCCATCATCATGGGCAAGGATGATGTACACGAGGTCTGCAAGGCGGCGCCCGCGGCGGTCGTCATCGCCAGCCACATGGAAGCGGTCAACCACGCCACGCTGTCGCGCGCGGATCTGCAGGCATTCGTGAACCAGAAGGGCCTGGGATCCCAGGTCCGTATCCCGGCAGACGGCGAGGCGTACCGCTTCTAGCGGTCCGCGGGCCATCCAGTAAAGGCGACAACCCACTACCCAGCAGGAGCCAGACCCATGAAGAGAGCCGTGTTCGTGATCGACGTCCAGAACGAATATTTCGATGGCGCGCTGCCCATCACGGGCCGCGATCAGTCCCTCCGGAAGATCTGCGAGGTGATGGACGCGTCGAAGAAGGCCGCGATCCCCCGCGTGGTCGTGCAGCACACCATGACGTCGCCCGACATGCCGATCTTCCAGAAGGGATCGGCGCCCTGGGCCCTTCATCCCGAGATTGCCTCGCGGGGAGCCGAATACCGGGTCGAGAAGAACCTTCCGGGCAGTTTCACCGGCACGGGGGTCGAGGACTGGTTGCGCAAGGAAGGCGTCGATACGGTCGTGATCGCCGGCTACATGACCCACATGTGCTGCGACACCACGGCGCGCGAAGCGGTGCACCGCGGCTTCAAGGTGGAATTCCTGTCCGACGCCACCGGAACCCTGCCGCTCGACAACGCCGGCGGAAAGGTCTCGGCTGAAGAACTGCAGCGTTCAATCCTCGCCGCGCAGCAGCATCTGCTCAGCGAGGTGATCAGCACGGACGAGTGGCTCAAGCGCATCGCTTGAGGCCTCGGCCGGGCTGCAGCGCCTCCGCTCCAGTGGAGCGGAGGACATTTCCAGTTCAGGAGGGTGCGGAATGTCGGTCGAAGCCAACAAGAACCTGGTCAAGCGCTTTTATGAAGCCATCGAGCGATTGGATTTCGATGCACTGAACGACATGGTGCACAAGGACTTCGTTTTCTATCCCCAGGTCGACACGCCCTTCCCCGGCGTCGCGGGCCTGGTTCAATCGGAGAAGAAGTCCTTCGAGGCGTTCGAAAGCTTCCGGTTTCCCGTTGTACGGATGGTCGCCGAAGGCGATCTCGTGGCCGCCTACATGTATTTCGAGGGCAGGAACCACAACGCCGAGATCATCGGCATCCCGCCGACCGGCCGGGACGTGCGCATTTCGCTGCTGCACCTGCTGACGATCAAGGATGGAAAGATCCTCGAGAAGCGTGCGCACTTCGACATGGGCGACATCCGGCGCCAGCTCACGGCGTAGCCGCTCCGGCGACCGGTCGACGCGCCAACCGGTCTTGCCTCAGGCCATCCCGGGGGCGCCCGGTTGGCGATGCGCCCCGGCGCCAGGGCGCCGTACTCACCGACGCCGTGTCGCCGTTCCCGCGGCCCGCCGCGTCTGGCGCCCGCTGGATGCCTGCCGCTCCCGTACGACCGCCTCCGCCACCTCCATCAAGGCCTTGCCCGCCTCGCTGATCGGCCGGTCCTTCAGCCGGGCGATGTAGAGCGTGCGCACCAGCGGCGGATCGAGCGCCACGGCGACGAGTTCACCCGCGGCGATCTGCTCTTCGCAGGAGCTGGTGGGCAGGATGGTGCAGAGCGGGCGCTGCATGACCAGCTTGCGGGACAGGGCCAGGCTGTCGGCCTCGATCTGCGATCGCAAGGGAATGTCGTCGACCGCGAGGTAGTCGCGCAGCAGGGCGCGCGAGCCGTTGAGGGCGGCGGGCAGGACCAGGTCCAGCTCGCGCAGCTGGCGGCGCGGCACCTTGCGCTGTCTTGCCACCGGGTGGGACGGCGCGCAGATCACCGTGACGGGTTCGGTCAGCAGCGGCCGCTGCTCGATGCGGCTGGGCGGGGTCGCCGTCGCGGCGGAGACGATGGCGCAGTCCACTTCGCCGCCGACCAGCTGGTTCATCACCGATCCGCTGGAGGCCTCGACCACGCACACGCGCAGCCCGGGTCGCAAGGCCTGCAGCCGCAGGATGATGTCGGCCATGTACACGTTGGTGAAGGTCGGCGGCGCGGCGATGCTCACGCTCTCGCCGTGCCGCCGGTTCGATGCGTCTTCCAGCTCGGTGAGGGTGCTCGCCATCCGCTGCAGGATGTCCTCGGCGTCGCGGTACAGGATCTCGCCCACCGGCGTGAGCGTGACGCCGCGTCCGGTGCGCTCGAGCAGGCGCATGCCCAGCTCCGACTCGAGCTGCTGGATCTGCCGGCTCATCGCCGATTGGGCAACCCCGAGCGCGGCCTCGGCACCGATGAAGCGCCCGGTCTTGGCGACGTAATAGAAGTAGAGCAGGCGACGCGAATCCAGGATCCGGTTGGCCTGTCCTGCCGCGATCGCGCTGCCGCCGGCCGCGGCCCCTCGTTTCCTGCCCTTCCTGGTGGCTCGTGCTGGCATGGCCCTGCTGTGGCTGCGCCCCGTGCGTACGGGTTCGACCTAATATCGATCCGGCAATCCTGCTATGCAAGAGTTGCATGGTCGACAGGCCGTCCCCGCGGGGCAAGAGAGCGTTGATGACACTCGCATCTTCCAGCACGACGACCCGGGGCGGCTGCTGCATCGTCGGCATCGGGCAGAGCGAATACACCCGCTGGGGCGGCATCACGGACCGCAGCCAGTTCCAGGTGACGGCGCAGGCGATCCTCGCGGCGCTCGACGACGCCGGCCTGCGGCCGGAGGACGTCGACGGTCTTTCCTCGTATTCCAACGACACCAACGAGCCCAACCTGATGCAGGTGGCGCTGGGCATTCCGCGGCTGCGCGTCGCCTCCATGGTCTGGGGCGGGGCGGGCGGCGGCACCTGCGGCGCGGTCTCGCTGGCGTGTTCGGCCATCGAATCCGGGCGCGCCGACGTGGTGGTGGCGTATCGCGGCCTGTGCCAGGGACAGGCACGCCGCTACGGCCGCCACGGCCCGGGCCGCGTGAACGGCAACTTCGTCGATCCCTTCGGCCTGATGGCGCCGCCGCAGATGCTGGCGATGATCGTGCAGCGCTTCATGCACCTGTACCCGATCACGGCCGAGCACCTGGCGGAGGTCGCGCTCAACGCGCGCGCCAACGCCAACCGCAATCCGCACGCGGTGATGCACGAGCGCACGCTCACGCGTGAGCAGTACTTCGCGGCGCGCTGGATTGCCGAGCCGCTGCGCCTGTACGACTGCTGCCTGGAGACCGACGGCGCCGCCGCGGTGGTGATCACCTCGCGCCAGCGGGCACGCGATGCGCGCGCCAGGCCGGTGGAGATCCTCTCGGCGGTGCAGGGCGGCGGGCCGGGCTGGGGCAGCGGCGCGCTGTCGGGCCACAACATGCCCGACGCGGACTACGCCTCGACCAACCTGCGATCGCTCGCGTCCGACCTCTTCGGCATGGCGGGCGTGTCGAATATCGGGACAGACCGCAACTGGTGAGGGCATCC
>CAMLNE010000107.1 GCA_946481265.1 uncultured Panacagrimonas sp.
GAGAAATGCACGTTATTTCGAGATGGACGTCAGTGAGCGAGAAATCGGACTCGTTGAGTGACGCAAGCTGAACCAGAATCGCACGTTGCCAGATGGAGAAGTATTCGGCAGCGTCCCGCCAATAGTCCTTGTTCGTGTCGATCGGTGACGAGTATCCGCTATAGCCCGACCGCTCATAGTCAGGTAGGTCTTTGGTGAATATAAGAAACGACTTCTCGAACTCGTGCGGGAGCGGACTGTCTGGCGGGGTCAAAAACTGCAGGCTGAATTGCGGGTCACCTCTATCTGCGGTGGCAGCGCCCATCATCGCGATCTCGCGAGGCGATGCGACACCAGTCGCGCTGCCTCTGCGCACGTAGACGGTATCCTTCGTGAGCTTGCCGTAGTCCTTCTTCAGATAGAAAGGCCTTTGTTGCTTCGGAATCGAGATGACTCCGATGAGAACTCCCTCGAAGAGTCGCTCTTCGTAATGGAATCTCAGCTTCGGTTCTAACTTGGCATTGATGAACTGCTGTATGCGTGAGTCATCCATGGCGCCCTCAGCGGCCAAGCCAACCACTTCGGCCGGGTGAGGCGAGCGCTCTCTGAATCCGATCAAAATGTACGCCGTGCCCTGTCGGTGGGTGTTAGCGAGCGCGATTACATCCTTCAGGAGCTCGGACTTCTCTTCGTCGGTTGCTTTCGAGAACGGATATCGGTCCGCTTTGTAATCCAGATCGGAGCTCTCCCCGCGATGGCGCAGCTCTTCAAGTAGGGCGTCAGTGATCATGGCGAGGAATATGAATGATTTCGGGGTGCGGCCCGCTCACGCGTATAGGGTTGCCGCCGGATATTACGGTAGCTCTGCCGGCCCCACGGAAGCGAAGCTCGATTCCTGACGGTGTCCAGTCGGCGTCATCGGATTCAAGGCGTCAGGCGGTGATCAAGCGGCGGTTAGCGATGGTCCGCAGCTGACACGAAGCCGCTAGATGGCAATATCTACCGCTTTGGCTACTTGCGCATAGCAATCGTCGGCGCGCCACAGATCCGAAATCGCTCACATCCCCAGAAATCAGGCCTCCCGGCCTTGCCGTTTCTGCGCACCATCTTGATGCCGCATGTCGGACAAGTCGGAGTTGTGTAATCGCCGCGCGTCACGTCATTCAGAAGCACCGTCTGTTCGGCGGCCGAAAATGATCGAATCTGCTGGAGTAGATCCTCTCCGCTAATTAGCTTCAGGTGCTTTCCGTCAGCGAACGCCTTGGCGTCATCCGTGAACCCCGACAGGCCGTAGAACAGTGCGAGAGTTGCGTTGTAAGAAAGGGGCCAGGCTCGAATTTCACCCCCAAGCCGACCACCGCCCGCGTCGAGCGGTTTCAGCTGCGGCGGGGCAGCAGCAAGGGCAGCAGATCGGCGAGTGCGCGGATTTCCACCGTCGGTGGCGTCGGCAGGCGCTCGCGCGGTTGGGCGTAGCGGTTGCACCAGGCCACCTGGAAGCCGAACTGCGCGCCGCCGGCCGCGTCCCATCCGTTGGACGACACGAACAGGATGTTGCGTGCCGGGACAGCCAGGCGATCGACCGCCAGCTGGTAGACGTTCGGGTGCGGTTTGTAGATGCCGAGCTCGTCCACCGACAGGATCGCATCGAAGTGCGCAGCGACGCCGGCGTGCCGGCAGGCACCACCGACCATGTCGGCCGTGCCATTGCTCAGGATCGCCATCGGCAGGCCGGCGCCACGCAGCGCGGCCAGCGTGTCCGCGACCTCCGGGAACACGTCCAGTTCGCGGTACAGTCCCAGCAGGCGTTCGCGCAGGCCCGCGGTGCGTAGCTGCAGCGTGTCGAGCGCGAAATCCAGCGCCTCGGCGGTGAGCTGGTCGAAGGGCACGTAGGCGCCCATCAGCGAGCGCAGCCAGGTGTACTGGACCTGCTTGGCACGCCACAGCTCGGACAAGGCGGCGGCGCGGTCACCGACCACGTCGGCCACGCCCGCCGCGGCGGAATTGAAGTCGAGCAAGGTGCCGTAGGCGTCGAAGACGCAGGCGCGGATGTCGTGGACGGTCATTTCAGGTTCCGATGAAGGAGGGAAGGGTCGCGTCGCTTGTCGCGCGCGCTCCGACGCAGCGGGCCGCCCGGCGGCTCAACGCGGCCGCAGCGCTTCGCCGTCGAAGTCGATGCCGGCCCAGCCGCCGCGCATGAAACTGCGGATGTTCGGGTGGTCCTGCCCCTGAGGATGCGGCAGCACGTCCTCGCGGTAGTAGCGGCCGAAGCAGGCCAGCGTCTGCGCTCGCTCAGGCCTTGCAGCCGGGCGAACGCGAACAGCTTGCAGGAGCCGGCGTTCTGGCCCGCGGCGTTCCCGATATCGCCGTTGCGGAACGCGGTGGGCGTGTACCCGTAGTGGGCATCGATGATCTCCATCGTCTCGGAGAATTCGATCTGCTGCGGGGTGTCGCCCAGGCGTTGCAGGAAGCCAGGCAGGGACATGGGCGGTTGCGGCGTGGAGGTTTCGCGCAGTGTATGCGCGGACATGAACCGGGTCCGAGCTGCTGCCTAATGCCAGGCCATCCGGGACCGGATCGGCCGACCCGACGATCGCGGCCCTGCGTCGCGCCGGGTCAGAATGGCGGGCCCGCGTCCTTGCCGGCGCCATCCCGCCGCCGTGCCGACCGTTCAAGCCCTCGCCGTCTTCGTCGCCGTGACGATGGTCTACAGCCTGGTCCCCGGCCCGGCGGTGCTGCTGATCGTGTCGCGCGCGATGCAGTACGGCACCCGCATCGGCGCCGCCTCGGTCGCCGGCATCACGACGATGAACCTGCTGTTCATCGTGCTGGCGGCGCTCGGCGTCGGGGTTCTGGTGAAAGGCTTTCCGCGGCTGTTCCTGGCCCTGCAGTGGGTCGGCGCGGCGTACATCGCCTGGCTGGCGATCCAGACCATCCGCCATCCGGTGGCGCCGGCGCAGCTTGCGTCGGCACCGGCGGCCACGGCGCCACCACGCAGCCTGCGCGCCGTGTGGTTCGAGGGCGTGGTGGTGCAGGGTTCGAACCCGAAGGCGCTGCTGTACCTGGTCGCGTTCCTGCCGCAGTTCGTCGATGCACAGGCCGGCCCGGTCGCGACGCAGATGGCGGTGCTGTGTGGCATCGGCACCCTCGTCGATGTGCTGGTGCTGGCCGGCTATGCCTGGCTTGGCGGTCGTGCAGTGCGCTGGACGACGCGGCCCGGCGCGGCGCGCGCCTTCGCCTGGACCGCCGGCAGCCTGCTGCTGCTGGCGGCGCTGGGCGTCTCCGGCATCTTCCAGCGCTGAGTGGGACGCGGCGGGTCTGTCAGTGCGAAAAGTGTAAAAAGGGGCCAGGCTCGAATTTGTGAAAAGGGGTCAGGCTCGAATTCACAATTGCGCCTGATGCTGTTCATGCTGCCTCAAGCGGCTGCCGCACCTCGCACGAGCCTCGACTACCGCAAGCCCGCCCTCTCCAGCCACGCCTCCCCGCGCGCCAGCAATTGCGGGATACGCGGATCGTCTTCTCCACGCAGGTGGCCTCCCGGTTCGGTCTCGAACTCCACGGAGGCGTCCGATGCCGCCAGACCGCGACGCAGGGACGCGGTTGCGGAGGCCGGGATGAGGTCGTCATCGGCGGCCGACAACATCCAGGCGCGTTGATGGGCCTGCAGCCGCGCCGCGGCCGCGGCGATATCCGGAACCCCGGCGTACCCGCACAGCGCCCAGGCCAGGGCGCGGATCGGGGCCTGCGCCCAGGTGCTGCGTTCCGGCGCCCAGCGCTCGATCAGCCGATGCGCGATCACCTGGGGGACGTCGGCGAAGCCGTGGATCAGTCCCAGGCCCGGCACGCCGTGATCGGCGGCCGCGACGACCGCGAACGGGGCGCCCAGACTGACGCCGATGATGCTGATCCGCCCCGGATCCACGTCCGCCCGTGCGGCAAGCTGGCGGTACAGCAGCCCCATGGTCTCGAGGCTGTCGTGGATGCCGCGCCTGGCCGCAGGCAGGCGCTTGAGGATCCCGACGAGCCCGGCGCCGCGCCCGGGCATTTCCAGTGGGTAGTCGAAGGAGGCCAGCAACGTGGCTTGCGTGGGCTGCACCAGGTCCAGCGCGGCCGCACCGGTTTCGAAGCCCCCGAACAGCATGATGGCGGGGAGCTTTGCGGGAGACGATGCGTCGGCGGGTCGCAGCACGCGCGCCCTGACCACGCGGCCACTGTCCAGTTGCAGATCCAGGCGCTCCTCGAAGTAGCCCGCCGCCGCTGCCGCACAGGGCTGGGTTGCAAGCATCGAGATCGCGAGCAGAACGAGCAGGATGGTGGTTCGGCCTGCGCGTGCCGCTGGGAGGGCTGGCGCTGCATTCATTCGCTGTTCCCGAATCGGAACGAAGGGGCCTGGTCCCTTTATTCCTTTATTGATCCGCAATAACTGCCTGCAGAGTTGGAAGGAATTCAAGCGAGGTTGCAACTCGATGCGAGCCAGGTCGCTGCCGATTCGCGGCGGCACGGGGCCGCGCGTGAAATTCGAGCTTGGCCCCTTTTTAGGCTTATCCCGAAATTCGAGCCTGGCCCCTTTTTAGAAAAAGGGGCCAGGCTCGAATTTCGAAGCCTGGGCCGATCTGAAGCCAGTGGGCTAAACCGCGCAGCGCCGAGGGGCGCCGCAAGCACAAACGACCGGGGCGGCATTGCGCCGCCCCGGTCTGTTCATCAGTGCCGATCCGCACTCAGAACTGGTACGAGGCCCGCACCACGAACTCGTCCGCCCAGTCGACGCTCTGCAGGGCGTTCTTGTTCTCGCCGCCGTACAGGTTGCCGTTGACGTGGTTGTAGAGGAAGTCGAACGTCAGGTCGTTGCCCGGGCTCCAGCGGAAGCCGCCCTGGACGAACAGTCCGCCTTCCACGTCCATCAGCGCCGCCGCGGTCACGCGGTAGATGTAGTCCGGGAACGGCTGCATCAGCGCCACCACCACGTTGTTGCTTCCGCCCTTCTTGTTGTCGCCGCACTGCTTGGTCTTGCGGTTGAACTCCGCCGCCACGGTGCCCGGATCGCCGCCGGTGCCGCCCTGGCAGCCCAGGTGGAAGCCGAACATGTTGGAGTCGGACTGATGCAGGGCCTGGAACACCATGTAGGTGGCCGGGAATTCCTGGAACCAGCGGTGGTACTTCTCCAGCACCAGTGCCGTGACCGTCTCGTCCGACTCGATGAAGTCGCGTGACAGCGACTTCTCCGTGAAGGTGCGCTTCGGGGTGTAGTGCGTCTCGAGGTTGATGATGAGCTGGTCGAGCAGTGACCCCGGGTCGGCCTCCACCACGTAGCTGGCACCGATGCCGTACACCTCTTCCTTGTGGTACTCGTGGATGAGGTGTCCACGCATGCCGCCGCCATTGAACTCGCCCGCGGCCAGACCGCCGCCGATGGAGAAGAACAGGTCGAGCTCACGCGCCGCTGCCACCGCGCTGCCGCCCACCTCGGAACCGGCAAGCAGGCCGGTGAACGGCTGGAACTCGCGCACCAGCGTGTTGAGGCCTTCCACGCCGTCCAGGCGGGTGCTTCCGGCGAACGTGAACCATTCGTTGGCGGACCACACACCGGTGGGATCGGCCTCGAGCGGCGTGCCGGCCATGATGGCGCCGGTGCCGGGCAGGCCCGGAAGATCCTTGACGGCGCCCGACGCGGTCCAGCGGAACGTGCCTTCGTGGCGATAGCGCTGCGTGGCGATGAACTGCAGGCCCCAGTTGCCGAAGTTGCCGCGCAGGCGCATGCCGTAGTTGAAGTCTTCGCCGCGGTGCTTCTCGGTCCAGGTGTCGTGCACCGAGAACTGCGAGGGGATCAGGTTGTACGGCGTGTTGGCATTGGGGAACACCGAGGGCGTGAACAGCTGCGCGTAGGCTTCCGCCTCCCACTCGTTGGTTGCCTGCCAGATCACGCGAACGCCAGGAGAGGAGATGCGCTCGTCGGCGTACTCCTCCAGCGCGTCGTCGAGAATCAGGTGGCGACGCAGGTCCAGGCCGTTGGGGACGTCGAACACGCGGAAGAACAGCGCCTGGCCCCAGGCAATCTGCTGCTGACCGACACGCAGCAGCACCGGCCCGGACAGGATGTCCACGTACAGCGAGGCGAAGTCCGCCATGTAATCGGTGCCGCACAGCTCGAGGTAGTTGACGCAGCTCTTGCTGCCGTCGTTGAAGTCCCCGTACTTGAAGTAGCTGCTCCTGCGCTGGTTGAAGCCCGCCGGGTTGGCCGGGTCGCCGAAGGCGTCGCGGGCATCGCCGCGCTCGAATTCGTCGTACGTGCCCATGTCGTAGACGGTACGCAGGCTGGAGAAGAGCTGGACGTTCGAGCCGAAGCGGACGCCCATGTCGAACTTTCCGCGCAGCTGGTTGAGGTTCCAGTCGTTGTCACCGCGCGAGGTGCTGCGCGGCGCGATGCTGGGCACGCCCGGCGCCACGTTCAGCAGATCGGTGATGGTGCTGTCCAGGGCGCCGCCCAGGAAACGCGCGAGGTCCGGCGCGGCGACACCCGGCAGCAGCGATTCCGCCAGGCCTGCGATCGAACCGAGTCCTGCAGAGGGGAAGGCGCTGCGCCCGGTGTTCTTGCCGTTGAAGGGGTTGGTGCGCTGGTTGTTCGGATTCTCGTCCGGGTCGGTGCGGAAGGCCGAGTCGAAACGAAGGTAGCCGCTGAAGCTGAAGTCGACGTTGCTGAACAAGCCCTCGTCGGCAACGGCCGGGAACGAGGCGAACGTGCCGGCCGCCGCCAGCGCGATGGCGCCAAGGCCCAGGCCGCCCCTGAACTTCTTCGCCGTCGTCATGGTCTGTGCCCGGCTGTCCGGGACTGCCGGGTGCCGCGACGCGCCGCGCGCGCCCTCGCGTGTGCTGCTGATCATCGAAGACATGGTCATGTTTGCGGTGGGTGAGTGATTGACGCGCGCGGATCCCCGGCCGTTGGCCGATCGGCTCAGCACACATGGGAAGGACCGCGGGCCGCCACGTCGAGGACGTGAAGCGGGCGCACGCGCGACCAGAGGGCCAGCGTCTCATTGCCGGGCGTTCAAAGAACGACACGAAGGGGTGGGTTCGGTGACGGGCGCGCGTTTCAGCGCTCCTCGCAGGCCGCCCCGGCTTACATCACCCTGACATCCGCCTCATGCGCCGCGGCCTGGACAGCCGGGCCGGCGCAGGTCTGCCCGGTCGCTCCCCCGCCTGCCCTGCGTGGCCGCGCCGGATGCGCGGATGGCCTTCCCCGCGCAGATTCACCGCGCAGACGCCAACCCGGTTCGCCCTCGAGTTCCACCGCGGCCTTTGAGCTGGCCATGCCGCGACGCAGGGACCTCGTCGATGTGGCGGAGGTGCGCTGGCGCCGGTCGAGCCCCCCGTCCGGGGGGTCTGCACGCCGAATGCCGTGCATAAGGTCCAGCGCCACAGGCGCGGCTCGCCACAGGCCTGGCTCGAATCTTCGACAACACCCGGTCGCTCCCATGAAGCCTTCGACATTTCCGCGCCCGGTCCTGGCGTGGTGCACGGTCGGTCTGCTCACGTTCGCCTACATCCTGTCCTTCATCGATCGACAGATCATGAGCCTGCTGGTGGTGCCGATCCGGCGCGACCTGGCCATCAGCGATACGCAGATGAGCCTGCTGATGGGCTTTTCCTTCGCGGTCTTCTACACCTTGTGCGGCATCCCGCTGGGACGGCTGGCCGATGTCGCGAGCCGTCGCTGGATCGTGACCTTGGGGGTGGCGTTCTGGAGCGCGGCGACGGCCCTGTGCGGCGTGGCGCACCACTACTGGCAGCTGTTCCTCGGCCGCGTCGGGGTCGGCGTCGGCGAGGCGGCGCTGGGTCCGGCGGCGTTCTCCCTGATTGCGGACAGCTTTCCACCGGAGCGGCGGGCAACCGCGACCAGCGTGTACGCCACCGGCATCTTCATCGGCTCGGGCCTGGCCTACGTGGTCGGCGGCCTGGTGGTCGGATTCGCCACACAGCAGGGCGAGACGGTGCTGCCCCTGGTGGGCGCGACGCGTCCCTGGCAGCTGGTCTTCTACCTGCTGGGGGGCGCGGGCATCGTGTTCGCCTGGCTGCTCCTGCTCATCCGCGAGCCCGTGCGCCACGGGGCCGTCGCCGAGCCGATCCCGTACCGGGACGTGTTCAGGACGCTCGTGCGCCATCGCCGCACGATGCTGATGCACAACTTCGGGTTCGGCGGCGTGGCGCTGGCGCTGTACTCGATCAACGCCTGGGTGCCGAGCGTGTGGCAGCGCGTGCATGGCTGGGAGATCCGGGACGTCGGCATCATCTACGGCGCCATCGTGGCCGTCGTCGGCGGGTTCGGGATCGTCTTCGGCGGATGGCTGGCAGACCGCTGGCGGGCGCAGGGGATGAGCGATGCCACCTTGCGCGTCGGTGCGCTGGCGAGCCTGTGCGGTGCGCCGCTGGCGCTGGGCATCGCCTTCGTGCCCGACGGCGCCGCGCTGGCCTGGCTGATGATCCCGATCACCGTCTTCGTCGCCATGCCGCTGGGCGTGGCCGCGAGCGCCATCCAGGACCTGGTGCCCAACGGCATGCGCGGGCAGACCTCCGCGATCTACCTGTTCATCGTCAACCTGGTCGGACTGGGCATCGGGCCCACGGCGGTCGCGCTGCTCACCGACCGGGTGTTCCACGACGACGCCAGCGTGCATTACTCGCTCGCCATCGTCGTGGCGATCGCCCAGTTGCTGGGCTTCATCCTCCTGGCACGCGGCCGTGTCCACTACCGGACGAGCCTGCTGCAGATCGAGGGTCGCAGCTGAGGATCCGCCGCGCGGGCCTGAATCCCGCGCAGCCAAGGGGCCCGGGTGCCTGGCCGCCGGCGCCGCAGCGCCGGGCACGTGACATGCGCGGTCCGGTGCTCAACCCTCGATCGGAGAGCGCCATGCAACACGAACACATCCGCGACTGCATCGCGGCCTGCAACGCCTGCGCGGATGCCTGCGACCACTGCGCCGCGTCCTGCCTCGCGGAAGAGCAGCTGGATGCCATGCGCCGGTGCATCGCGCTGGACATCGAATGTGCCGCGCTGTGTCGCCTGGCAGCCGCCAGCATGGCGCGCAGCGGGCATTTCTCGGCGCAGATCCGCGCCCTGTGCGCGGACCTCTGCGATGCCTGCGCAGACGAGTGCGGCCGCCACGCGCACGATCACTGCCAGGCCTGCGCCGCGGCCTGCCGACACTGCGCGGAGGCCTGCCGCGCGATATCCGGGCGCATCGAGCCGCCGCTCAAGGCCGGAGCGGTGGGTGCCGCGGCGCATTGACTGCGGGCGGCATCTTCACGAGGGGGCGCGGGCCTTTGCGGTGCGCCATCGCATGCGCGCGCCCCTAGGGCCTGTTAACGCTATTTTGATCGCTGCGGCGGAGGTCGTTTTTGCGCGGCGCAAGGAGCGAGTGACGAAATGTATTGGGCATACATGAGGAACGAGGGACGCCGCGCTGCGCAAAAACGGCACCGCCCCGCGGCGCCGACACGGTGTCTGCGAAGCAGTGGGTGCGGGAGGCGCCGCCATGGCCCGCATCCGCACCCGCGTTCGCTCCGCTCTCGGCACCGTGATGCGGGCCGGGTGCCTCCGGATTTTCGGCCATGCGGCGTTGCTCCTCGTTCGCGTATGCCCAATACGCTTCTCTCGTCGCGTCTTGCCTGGCCGAAAATCCGGGGGCACCGCAACGACCAAAATAGCGTTAACAGGCCCTAGGCAGACACCCGCAAAGACAGCCCCGCCCCCGTGTGCCAGCCTCTTCCCACAAGCATGGGGAGGGGATGGCGCGTGGATGCAAGCACCAATCGCAGGCCTGACTTCGATGTCCTGATCATCGGCGCCGGCTTTTCGGGCATCGCCATGCTGCATGCGCTGCGCGAGGCCGGATTGTCCGCGCGCGTGCTCGAGGCCGCGCCGCAGGTCGGGGGAACCTGGTACTGGAACACCTATCCCGGCGCGCGCACGGACAGCGAGTCCTGGTACTACTGCTTCTCCTTTTCGAAGCGCCTGCTCGAGAAGTGGCGCTGGTCGGAGCGCTACCCCTCGCAGCCGGAGATGCGCCGCTACTTCGACTTCGCGCTGGACGAGCTGGGCCTGCGGCCCTTCATCCAGTGCAGCACGACGGTGCGGTCGGCGCGATGGGACGCGGCGGCGCGCGGCTGGTCGGTGCACACCGCAGACGGCGCGACGATCACGGCGCGCTACCTGGTCAGCGCGATGGGCATCCTCAGCGAGCCGCTGTATCCCTCGGTGCCGGGCCTGGACCGCTTCGCGGGCGAATGCCACCACACCGGGCGCTGGCCGCAGGCAGGTGTGGACCTGGCCGGCAAGCACGTGGGGATCTTCGGCGCGGGCGCCTCGGCGGTGCAGTTCCTGCCGCACGCGGCGCAGCAGGCGGCGCGCGTGACCCTGTTCCAGCGCACGCCGAACTTCGTCTTCCCGGCGCGCAACCGTCCGCTCACGGAGCGCGACCACGACCAGGTGCAGGCCAACTACGACGCGATCTGGGCGCGGGCGCGCTCGAGCGCCTTCGCGATGCCCTTCGAGGGTTCGCCCGCCAACCGCCTGGCAACGCAGACGCCGGCGCCGGAGCGCGAGCGCATCTATGCCGAGCTGTGGAAGACGGGCGGCTTCCGCTTCTTCTTCGAGAGCTTCGACGACCTGATCATGGACGAGCAGGCCAACGATACGGCCGCGGATTTCATGCGCCGGCAGATCCGCGCGGTGGTCAAGGACCCGCGGACGGCCGAGGCGCTGGCCCCGAAGGACTACCCGCTGTTCGCCAAGCGTCCGCCGTCGGGGCAGGGCTACTTCGAGGTATTCAACCGGCCGAACGTGCGGCTGGTGGACCTGCGCCAGGACCCGGTCGTCCGCGTCGAGCCCTGGGGCATCCGCACGCGCGACGAGGAGCACCGCCTGGACGTGCTGGTGCTGGCCACCGGCTTCAGGGCGTTTACCGGCGGCTTCGAGCGCACGCCGGTGCACGGTCGCGACGGCGTGGGCCTTATCGAGCACTGGAAGCGGAGCGGCATCCGCACCTTCCTGGGATCGGCGGTCCATGGCTTCCCCAACTTCTTCATGATCGGAGGCCCCAGCATTCCCATCGGCAATGCGCCGACGATCATGGAACACGCCGTGGAGATGGTCCTGGGCTGCATCCAGGCGGCGCGCAGGCACGGCACGAACCTGGTGGAGGTCGGCATCGAGGCCGAGCGCGAATGGACCGAGCACGTCAACGAGGTGCTGCAGTCCACCCTGGTGCGCCATTCCGACGACGTCGGCTCCTGGTTCACCGGCGCCAACATCGAGGGGGCACCGCGCAGCCCGATGGTCTACATGGGTGGCGCCAACCAGTATTTCGAGCGCTGCCGGTCGGCGGCGGCCACCGGCTTCCGCGCGTTTGCATTCGGCCAGGAAAACCCGGAAAAAGCTTAGGGCCTGTTAACGCTATTTCGGTCACGGCGGCGGAGGTCGCTTTGGCGCAGC
>CAMLNE010000108.1 GCA_946481265.1 uncultured Panacagrimonas sp.
CGAGTGGATCCTGATCGCGGTCGGCGCCGCGCTGGGCTTCATCGTGGGCGAGTTTCAGGTGCAGGTGATGCTGCACTTCGCGGCCACCGGCTGATGAAGCGCGCGGCTCTCGTCACCCTGGCGGGCCTCGGGCTCATCGCCGCCGTCACGCCGGCGGCCGCGTACGAGAAGGAAGTCGATGGCGGCGCCTTCGACGGCTGGCTGCTGCAGTGGCGCAACCGCGCCTCGCTGGGCATGGCCTGGCGCATGCAGGAGCGGCAGGACCGGCTGATCGGCAAGGCCAGCCTGGATCCGCAACTCTGCGCAGCCGACGACTGCCTTGCGCTGACTCCCGACAATACCGGGCCCAACGAACGCTTCCTGGCCGCGCGCGGCGCGATGTCATCGAACACCGATGACGGCGACCTCAACTACGACAAGGGCGACCTGGTCTCCTCCGGCCTGAAGTACAGCTCGCGGCTGGATTTCGGCACCGTCGACTACGGCATCGAGCTGGGCGCGCTGCTCTACTACGATCCGGTCAACACGAACTTCCGCGAGACGCACTTCAACCGCATGGTGCGGCCCGGTCCGCAGCCGGGTTCGCGCGCGCGCTCGGACCGGCCGACCGAGACCGAACACCAGCTCGGCTTCGACCTGGAGCTGCGCGAGGCCAACGTCTACTGGTTCACCGATTCCTGGGACGAGCAGCCGCTCGAGTTCCGGATCGGCCGCCAGATCCTGACCTGGGGCGAGGCCGCCGTGAACGTGCAGGGCACGCTCAATTTCGTGAACCCGCCCGATGCCAATGCGCTGGCGCGACCGGGATTGGAACTGCAGGACATCTACTTTCCGCAGAACATGATCCTGGTGCGCGGGCCGGTGCGCGGCACGCTCTCGTTCGAGGCGTTCTACCAGCTCGAGTGGCGGCCCTACGGCCTGCCCGCGCGCGGCTCCTTCTTCTCGTTCTTCGACGGCGGCAACGAGGTCACGCCCAACGAGTACGTGGTCGGCCCGTTCGGCAAGACGCCGGAGGACCCGTTGCAGATCGGCGTGCCGTCCCTGCCGTTGGCGCGCACCGTCACGTCCACCAGCTTCTCGCTGCGCCGCGCGGCCAACCGCGAGCCGGGCAACACCGGCCAGTACGGCATCGCGCTCTACTGGCTGCTCGACGATTTCGTCGACAGCCCGCTGTCGCTGAACTTCTTCCACGCCAACTACCACTCGCGTCTGCCCACGGTCAGCGCCTATGCGGCCGACGCCGCCTGCACGCGCCGCGAGGGCAACGCCAACAACCACGACACCACCAACCTGGTGGACTTCCTCGCCGACTGCGGCGTTCCCGGCACCAACAACGATCCCGTGCTGGGCTTCGATGCGCTGCCATTCGACACCGGCCAGTACTTCCTCGACTACGCCCGCAACATCAAGCTCTGGGGGCTGTCCTTCGACGCCGAGGCCTTCAAGCTGGCCATCCAGGGCGAGCTGGTCTACCGCGAGAACCAGCCGGTGCAGGTCGACCTGGAGGACGTGCTGTTCACCGCCTTCCAGCCGATCTTTCCGCGCCAGGACGTGGTGCTTGCACCGGGCGTGGCCACCCTGGCCGCCTCCACCCGGGCGATTCCGACTTATCTGACCGCCTACCGCGGCGGCATCCCCGGCGAAGTCGTGCCCAACAGCTACGTGCGGGGCTACGAACGCATGAAGACCCTGCATGGCACGCTGGGCTTCACCAAGATCACCGGCGCCAGTTCGCTGTTCGGCGCCGACGAGGCGGTCTACCTGCTGGAGATCAGCGGGAACTACATTCCCGATCTGCCGGACCTCGACGAGCTCCAGTTCGAGGGGCCGGGCACGCACACGCACTACAGCCCCGGCATTGCCGATACCGGCGATGCACTGAAGATCAACCCGATCTCGAACGGACGCGATGGCTACGTGACCGATTTCGCCTACGGCTACCGGATTGCCGCCTTCCTGCGCTACACCGACTTCTACTGGCCGGGAGTGGCGCTGCGTCCGCTCGTGATCGTCGCGCACGATGTGCATGGCGTCGCTCCGGGCCTGGCGGAAAACTTCCTCGAAGGCCGCAAGGTGATCATCGGCAACCTGCAGGCCCAGTACCGCAACTGGCGCGCGGATCTGATCTATTCCTGGTTCACCGGTGGCGGCGACGCGCATGTGCTGCGCGATCGTGACGCGATGGGCATTTCGATCAGCTATGAATTCTGAGCGCACCCGATGCTTTGCCGCCGACGCATGGAGCGACACGAGATCCACTTGAACGTCTTCACACCACGATCGGCGATTTCAGCGGGATCCATGAAACCCGCGGAGTCCGCGGCAGGCGCTTCCCCGCTCCAGTCCTGACCATGACGGCAATCCCAAGAAGGCAGCGCGGCGCCTGGATCCTCTGGATCGTGCTGCTGACGGCCCTGCTCGGCGCCATCATCGGCGGCGCGCTGGTCGGCTACTGGGTCTTCAGGAATGTCGATGCGCGACTGCTGCTGAAGGACCAGCCCGCCCGCATCACGATCGACGAGACGCTGCAGGTCACCGCGCGCGCGCTCGACAATCTCGACATCCGCCTCGACGACACCATCCGGACGCAGGTGCCGGTCGACCAGATGATCACGGTGCCGGTCAGGGAGCAGCTCCAGGTCGTTGCGGATTTCGACGGCAGCATCCCGATCCGGATGAATGTCGCGGTACGCGACCAGATCGTGCTCGACCAGGTACTCGACCTCAATGCCGTGGTCGACGCGGAGATCCTCGGCGAAAAGCTCAAGCTGCCGATCCGCGGCAAGGTACCGGTCAAGGCGGTGGTGCCGGTGTCGCTGGACATCCCGGTCGATCAGTCGGTGCAGCTCAAGTTCAGTGCGCCGGTCGGCGTGCGCGTACAGCAGGCCCTGACCATCCCGCTCAAGACCGTGATCGATGCCGCCATCCCCATCCAGGCTGACCTGTCGGTACCGGTGACGTCGGATATTCCGGCGCAGGCTGAATTCGGACGCGACCCGGTCGCCATCACCATCGTGGAATCCGATCTGCGCCTGCCGCTGCGCACTCTGCGGCTCGAGACGAAGGACGGGCCGTCGGCGGATACGCCGCGGTGAATCACGACGAGGGCTTCTTCCGCCTGCCCCGGGGTCGCGCGGCGACGCCGCGAGTGCCCGACACGTCCCCGTCGTCGCCGGCGCCCGCCGGATCCGGGCCGTCCTCCCCGGCGCCGCCATCCGACCGGAAGCACGCCGGCCGCGCCGCCTGGCTGTGGCCGTTGTTCGGCGCCGGGGTGATGGCGGCGGTGATCGCGGGCGGCCTGTTCGGCTACTGGGCGTTCATGAACGTGGTGGCGCACCTCCTGCTCACCGATCAGCCGCTGATGCTGCGGCTTCCGCCGCAGTCGGACATCGTGATGCGGACCGACAACAGGATCGACGTGCTGATGAAGGGGACGATCTACGCGCAGGTGCCGCTCAAGCAGACGCTCGACCTGCCGGTGCGCGGCACCTACGACACGATCGTGAACATCGACACCCGGGTGCCGCTGGATACCGTGATCACCTACGAGGGCATCATCCCGGTCGACAGCATCGCGCAGATCGAAGCACGTGCACCGGTCAACTTCCAGAACGTGAAGAAGTTCAAGAATCTGCACTTCAAGGCGGCGCTGCCGCTCAAGCTGCGGCTGCCGGTGAAGCTGGTCGTGCCGGTCAAGCAGGACATCCTGCTGGAATACCACGGGCCGCTGCGCATCACCCTGGACCATGTCATCCGCGCGCCGGTGGATACCGTGCTGAAGACCGCGCTCCAGGTGGATCAGGCATTCAACGTGCCGATCACCACCAGCCTGCCGGTGCGCCTGACCCTGCCGCAGCATCCGGTGCGGACCACCATCGTGACATCCGACCTCAACCTGGACCTCGCGACCCTGCGCCTGGAGCGTCGGCCGGCAACAACGCCCTGAGTTCGCGTCCCTGCCATCGTGGCCCCGCGGAAGTCCGGGCGCGTCTTCGACAAACCCGAGCCGGGGCCTGCCCGGACCGCGTCCGGGCTGCGGGCATGCGCGTCACAGGCCGCGCGCGCCTTCTCCGGGCAGCGCGACCTCAGAACGTGAAGGTCTGCTTGGCGCTGATCAACACCTTCGGCTCGTCCTTGCCGCCCATGAACGAACCTTCGTCCTTCAGATTGGTATCGACGAAGCCGAGTCCGAACACCAGGCCTTCGCGAATCGTCTTGTGCAGCGTCAGGCTGTAGTCCCAGTACTTGTCCCCGTAGAACCACTCCGCCGCGTCGCCGTGGGTGTAGCCGAGCTGCCCCACCACCGAGATCGTGTCGTTGAAGTTGTGGGTGTAGCTGCCGGTGTAATAGAAGGCCTCTTCGTTGGTGCCGACGTAGTCGTCCGAATAGTAGGCCTGCAGCTTCACCGGACCGACGTACAGGGAGGTGTAGAACTCGAGCGTGTCGAGATCGGTGCGGTCGGGCGTGCCATCACCGTCGAAGTCATACAGCGCGCTTTCCTTGTCTTCCGTCAGGATGTAGTACAGCGCGCCGATGTCCATCATCACGGTATCGGTGAACTGGTGCAGGTAGCCGACATAGACGTCGAACTCCGATCCGCCGAACCCCGTCGTGTTGGTCGCCCACACGCCGCCCAGCAGGCCGCTGTCGTGCAGGTGGTCGATCCCGCCCTGCACCGCGACGCCGCCGTTGGCGACGATGCCGCGGAAGACGTACTCGCTGAAGACCCCGACATGGCCGGTGGTGCTGGCGCCTGCAGGCGCAAGGAGGGCCAAGCCGCACAGGCCGAGGCCTGCGCTCAGTCGGTCGAGTCGGGTCACGTCGGTTTCTCCGGGTGTTGTTGGTTATTGACCACGTATGCCGGCCCGCTTTCCCTCGGGCACTCCGGTTCCAGAGTCGGCGCTGGTCGCCCGGACCGGCAAGCTAGGGCGCGCCCTATTCGGCGCGCTGGAAGCGCTTGGGATCGAACCGTCGCGCGGGGAGCTTCGGCGAGGTCCTGACATCGCCCAGCGAGATCCGCACGCGGCTGCCCCTGGCGCGATCCTCGATGCTCACACGCGAAGCGTAGGTATGGGCGCCGCTGCGCCTGAGGCTGTCCGGCTCCACCTCGTAGAGCTTCACGCTGCCAGCGGCGTCCTGGAAGTCCGCACGCAGGATCACGCAGGTCTTCCGATCGACCGCCACCAGCACGCGCCGGTAGGGCGAGTCCGCCACGGCCGGCACGAAGCGCAGGGCCTGCGCTTCTCGCCCCAGCACCGTGACTGCGGAAGGACGATCCAGCGTGATCGATGCCACGCGCAGCGCCTGGCCGAGCAGGCGCAGCGCCGCGTAATCGAGCGTGGTACCGGCGATCTGGGATTCGGCGCCGACGCCGTTCACGCGACGCACCTTGCCCAGCGCCGGAAGGTACAGGTACAGCGCGTCATCGTCACCGTCCTCGACCAGCAGGTAGCGCGAACCGGCGAGATCCGCCGGGGCCGTGATATGCAGCAGGGCACGCAGACCGCGTTCGTCGCGCCGGCTGTAGAAGCGGCCGGCCAGGAAAGGCGTGAAGACGCCGGCTCCCCGCGCCTCGATGCGCAGGTCGGACACCGACAGGTCACGCGGTGCGTTGGCGCCGACGCACTCCAGCACCTGCGCCACGGGCGCCGCGGCCGAGATCTCCATCGCCGCCGGGCAGGCCACCGCGGCTGCCAGCAACGTGATCCCCAGCGCAGTGCGCAGGCCTGCGGCCCGTCTCACAGGCGCGCTGCCAGCCGGCTGCCCTGGTCGATGGCGCGCTTGGCGTCGAGTTCGGCCGCCTTGTCGGCGCCACCGATGAGGTGCACGTTGGCGCCGGCCGCGAGCAGCGGCTGATGCAGCGCGCGCAGCGGCTCCTGGCCGGCACAGATCACGACGTGATCGACCTCGATCAGCTCCGCCCGCTGGCGCTTTTCGCCGTAGCTGACCCGCAGTCCGCGATCATCCATCGACTCGTAGTTCACGCCGCTGCGGGTCTGCACCTTGCGGGCCTGCAGGCTGGCGCGATGGATCCAGCCGGTGGTCTTGCCCAGGCCCGCGCCCGGCTTGCCGGTCTTGCGCTGCAGCAGGAACACCTCGCGCGCCGGCTGCGGCGGCTGCGGGCGCACCACGCCGCCGCGCACACGGGCCGGGTCAGTCACACCCCACTCGCGCATCCACGTCGCCAGGTCAAGCGTGGGCGAGACACCCTCATGGACCAGGAATTCGGCGACGTCAAAACCGATGCCGCCCGCCCCGATCAGGGCGACGCGCCGACCGACCGTGGCGGCGCCGGCGAGCACCTCGACATAGGACAGCACGCGGCCCGCCGCACGCTGCTCGTCGAATCCCGGAATCGAAATCCGGCGCGGCGTCACGCCGGTGGCGAGCAGGATCTCGTCGTAGCCACCGGCGAGCAGCGATTCGGCGGTGGCGAGTGTGTTCAGGTGCAGGCGCACCTCGGTCGCTTCGATCCGCCGACCGAAATAGCGCAGCGTCTCGTGGAATTCCTCCTTGCCCGGGATCGTCTTGGCCAGGTTGAACTGGCCACCGATCTGCGCGGCGCCGTCGAACAGATCGACCTCGTGCCCGCGCTGCGCGCAGACGGTGGCCGCGGCCAACCCGGCAGGACCTGCGCCGACCACCGCGATCTTCTTCTTGCGCTGCGTCGGCACATAGGCCAGTTCGGTTTCGTGGCAGGCGCGCGGGTTGACCAGGCAACTGGCGATCTTGAGGCGGAATGTGTGGTCCAGGCAGGCCTGGTTGCAGCCGATGCAGGTGTTGATGTCCTGTGCCCGACCCTCCGCGGCCTTGTTGACGAATTCCGCATCGGCCAGAAAGGGCCGCGCCATGCTGACCATGTCGGCGTGGCCCTGGGCCAGCACCTGCTCGGCGACGTCGGGCGCGTTGATGCGATTGGTGGTGCACAGGGGGATCTTCACCTCCCCCTTCAGCTTCTGCGTGATCCAGGTGAACGCCGCGCGTGGCACCGACGTGGCGATGGTCGGCACGCGGGCTTCGTGCCAGCCGATGCCGGTGTTGAGGATCGTGGCACCTGCCGACTCCACGCCCTTGGCCAGCATGACCACCTCCTCCCAGCTCTGCCCGTCCGGGATCAGGTCGAGCAGCGAGATGCGATAGATGATGATGAAGTCGCGACCGACCGCCTCGCGGATGCGCGAGACGATCTCCACCGGCAGGCGCATGCGTTGGCTATAGGCCCCGCCCCACTCGTCCTCGCGCCGGTTGACGTGGCTGACCAGGAACTGGTTGATGAAGTAGCCCTCGGATCCCATCACCTCGACACCGTCGTAGCCGGCCTCGCGCGACAGCTGCGCGCAGCGCACGAATGCACGGATCTGTTGCTCGACACCGCGGCGGGTCAGCGCGCGCGGGGCAAACGGGGAGATCGGGCTCTTCACGCGCGAAGCGCTGACCGCAAGCGGGTGATAGCCGTAACGTCCGGCATGCAGGATCTGCAGCGCGATCTTGCCGCCGTCCGCATGAACCGCATCGGTGATGACGCGGTGTTCGCGCGCGGCGGCACTGGTGGACAGGCGTCCGGCGAACGGAGACACCCATCCCGCCACATTGGGAGCGAAGCCCCCGGTCACCATCAGGCCCACGCCGCCACGCGCGCGTTCCGCAAAGTACGCCGCGAGCCGTGGGAAATTGCGGCGGCGATCCTCGAGGCCGGTGTGCATCGAGCCCATCAGCACCCGGTTTTTCAGCGTGGTGAAGCCCAGATCGAGCGGTGCGAGAAGATGCGGGTACGGGTTTCCAGCGTTCGATTCCATCGTTTCAGCTCCCTGGTTTTCCGCAGGCTAGCCGAGACCCGCGCGCATTCTCTTGCGCAATTCGCCAGGGCCAGGAGGCGCTGTGGCCGCTCGTCGGCCCATACCACTCGGTAATTGCCCCGTAATGACACGTGATTCCATCGGATGGCAGGCTCGGACCATGAAACCGACTGCTTATCCGGTGGAACAGAGCTACTACTTCCACGGGCATTACCGACTCGGCTACGAGCTCTACGGCCCCGCCAACGGCACACCCGTGCTGCTGGTGCACGGCATCCTGATGGACGCGTACTGCAACCGCGACATCGCGGGCACGCTCGCCGAAGAGGGCTATCGGGTGATCCTGCTCGACCTGCTCGGGCACGGGCGCAGCGACAAGCCGACCAAGGCGGCCGAGCATCGCGTCGACTTCTACGCCGAGCAGGTGCTTGGCTTGATGGATCACCTGGGGCTGGAACGCGCGATTCTCGGCGGCGTATCGCTGGGCGCCATCACCACCCTGGCCGCGGCCTGCCTGGCGCCGCATCGCGTGCGCGCACTGTTCCTCGAGATGCCGGTGGCGGAGAACGCGGTGCCGGCCGCGGCGCTGATGCTGGTGCCGCTGATGATCGCGGTGCACTACGCCCGCCCGGTCTACCGCATCTTCGCGCGCCTGCTGCGCAAGCTGCCCGAACCCAGGCGCGCCGTGCTCAACAGCGTGCGCAACGCGCTCGCCGCCGAGCCGGAAGTGATCCGCGCGATCCTGCACGGCGTGCTGGTCGGGCCGATCGTTCCCTCGACGCGCCGTCGCCGGCACATCCAGTCGCCGGCGCTGGTCATCGGCCATGCGCGCGACCCCCTGCACGACCTGGCGGACGCCAAGGCGATCCGGCGGCAGCTGCCCAACGCCGAGATCCTGGTCGCACGCTCGGTCATGGAACTGCGCACCCGACCGGAGCGCCTGATGCCACGCATCCTGGATTTCCTGCGCGGCCTGCCGGCGGAAACCGACCGGCCCTCCTCCGTGCTGCACGCGGCGCTGGCGGCGAACGCCTGAGCCGGTCCCGCCCCCGGCGGCGGACCCGGTCCGACCCGCCTCAGCCGGGGCGCGATGCGCGCGGGCCGGCCAGCAGGTCCGCTCCTGCCTGAAAAGCGCTTTCGCTAAACTCGCGCGCCCGTCGCGCCGAGTCGTGTCATGGCCGTCAACCTGCTTGCCCCCGAATTCCTTCACCCCGTTCCCGGCGTCCGCCTGGGCGTGGCCGACGCTGCCATCAAGAAGCCGGGCCGCGCGGATCTTCTGGTGATCGCCCTCGATCCGGGGGCGCGCGTCGCCGGCATCTTCACGCGCAGCGCCTTCTGCGCGGCGCCGGTGCAGCTCTGCCGCGAGCGCCTCGCCGCGGGCGGTGCCGTCCACGCCCTGCTGGTCAATTCCGGCAACGCCAACGCCGCCACTGGCCAGGGCGGCATCGACGACGCGCAGCAGACCTGCGCGGCGGTCGCGGCTGCCCTGGGCGCCAGCGAGCAGGCCGTGCTGCCCTTCTCCACCGGCGTGATCGGCCAGCGCCTGCCGGTCGAGCGCATGACGGCGGCCGCGCCTGCCGCCGTGAGGGCGGCGACGCCCGCCGGCTGGCTCGACGCGATGCGCGCGATCATGACCACGGACACCGTGCCCAAGGGCGCGACCTGCCAGGTGGCGACGTCACAGGGGCCGATCACGGTCACCGGCATCGCCAAGGGGGTCGGCATGATCTGCCCGGACATGGCGACGATGCTCGCGTTCGTCGCCACCGACGCGCGGCTCACGCAGGCGGCCACGCAGCGCGCCCTGATCACGGCGGCCGGGCAGTCGTTCAACTGCGTCACCGTGGACGGCGACACCTCCACCAACGACTCCTGCATGCTGATCGCCACCGGCGCCACCGGGACGACCGACATCGACGAACAGCACCCGGACTACGCGCTGGTGCTCGATGCGATCACCAGGGTCTGCGTGCAGCTTGCGCAGGCGGTGGTGCGCGACGGCGAGGGCGCGACCAAGTTCATCTCGATCGAGGTCGGCGGCGCCAAGACCGCCGACGAGGCGCGCCAGGTGGCCTACTCGGTGGCGCACTCGCCGCTGGTCAAGACCGCGATGTTCGCCTCCGACGCCAATTGGGGCCGCATCGCGATGGCGATCGGCAAGGCCGGCGTCGAGGGCCTGCGCCAGGATTCCGTGAGCATCGCCCTGGACGACGTGAAGCTGATCGAATGCGGCCAGCCGCACCCGGCGTATCGCGAGGAACTGGGCGCCGCCGTGGTCGCGCGGGACGAGTTCAGCATCCGCATCGGGCTGGGCCGCGGCGATGCGTCCGCCCAGGTGTGGACCTGCGACTTCAGCTACGACTACGTGAGGATCAACGCGGAGTACCGGACCTGAAGCCGGCCAAGCCTCACATCCACGTCGCCTGCGGCGCCCTGCGCGACGCGCAGGGCCGGGTGCTGATCGTCGAGCGACCCGAGGGCAAGATCGCGGCCCTCAAGTGGGAATTCCCGGGCGGCAAGATCGAGGCCGGGGAGACCCCGCGGGCGGCGCTCGATCGCGAGCTGCACGAGGAGATCGGCGTGCTGGTGCGAGAGGCGCGCCCGCTGATCCGCTTCACGCACGAGTACCTCGAGCGCAAGGTCACGCTCTACGCCTGGCGGGTGGACGGCTGGAACGGCGCACTGCAGGCGCGCGAAGGACAGCGCTTCGCCTGGACGCTGCCGCATGAACCGCATGGGCTCGACGTGCTGCCGACGGTCGATCCGATCCTGCGCGCGCTGCGGCTGCCGGAGGACTACGTCTTCACGCCGGCGGACGCCGCCGCGGCGACCCTGTCCGCGGGCCTGGCGCGGCTGCCGCGTGGCGCCCTGCTGCGACTGCGGTTGCCGGCGCTCGACGATGTGGCCTACGAGGCGCTGGCGCGCTCGCTGCGGGACGGGGTCACGGCGGCCGGCCTGCGGCTGGTGGTCGACCGCGACGAGGCGATGGCACGGCGGATCGGTGCCGCCGGCATCCATTACGCCCAGGCCCGCCTGCAGACGGCTCCTGCACGAACGGGCACGGACGATGGCCTGCTGCGTCTGGCCTCCTGCC
Source organism: uncultured Panacagrimonas sp. (assembly GCA_946481265.1). The sequence continues at coordinate 10,891 of CAMLNE010000108.1, forward strand.
ACGATGCCGATTCGATCGCGCAGGCCGGGCAGCTCGGCTTCGATGGCGTGGTCCTCGGGCCCGTGCAGCAGACAGCCAGCCATCCGGGCGCAACGACCCTGGGCTGGGACGGCCTGGCCGCCCTCGCGGGGCCGGCCCGCCTGCCGGTCTACGCCATCGGCGGGCTGGGGCCGCAGGACAAGCGCGCGGCCTTCGAGCACTACGCGCAGGGTGTGGCGGGGATCTCCGCCTACTGGAGCCGGTCGGGGTCCTGAGGCGGGGTGGGATCGAGGTCCACGCCGTCGTCCTCGGCCTCGACCGCCGGAATCGTGTAGCGACCAGCGAACCACTCTCCCAGGTCCAGCAGCTTGCAACGCTCACTGCAGAACGGACGGAAGCGGTTGGTGGTGGCGAGCGAGGCCGGCTGGCGGCACTGCGGGCAGGGGGCGGTCTTGGCGGTACTCATGGTCGGCCCATTATCCGGAAACCGCGGCGCACCGCACCGCGGCGTGTGCAGGGCCGTGCGCAGGTGATCGCGATCCGCGGCATGTCGCCCGATTTCGCCGCCACCCTG
>CAMLNE010000109.1 GCA_946481265.1 uncultured Panacagrimonas sp.
GAGGCCTTCGCCGCGGTGGTGATGCGCGCCGCGCGCGACCTCGACATCGGCCTGGACCGGATCAATGTCAACGGCGGCGCGATCGCCATGGGCCACCCGCTCGGCGCCACCGGCTGCATGATCCTGGGCACCGCGCTGGACGAGCTCGAGCGCACCGGCAAGGGCACCGCGCTGGCCTCGCTCTGCGTGGGCGCCGGCATGGGCATCGCCACGATCATCGAACGCGTCTGAGAAGCCGGGATCCGGGTGCGGCGGGTCCGCGAGGACCCCGCCCCGGCCGCTCCCCGCTTCGACTCCAAGGATTCCCCATTCCCGATTTCCCGGACCTAGACCATGAGCATCCAGTTCGAAAAAGACGCAGACGGCATCGTCACCCTGACGATGGACATGCCCGGCCGTTCGATGAACGTGCTGAACCAGGACCTGACCCAGCCGCTGTTCGACGCGATCGGGAAGATCGCCACGGACAACAGCATCAAGGGCGTGATCCTGACTTCCGGCAAGAAGGAGTTCCTCGCTGGCGCCGACATCGAGATGGTGTTCAACATCACCGACCCCAAGGTGGCGTTCGACCTGGCCGAGGGACTCAAGAAGCGGCTGCGCCTGCTGGAGACCTGCGGTCGACCCGTCGTCGCCGCGCTCAATGGCACCGCGCTGGGCGGCGGACTGGAGCTCGCCCTGGCCTGCCACTATCGCGTCGCGATCGACAATCCGAAGGCGAAGTTCGGCCTGCCGGAGGTCAAGCTCGGCCTGCTTCCGGGCGGCGGCGGTACCCAGCGCCTGCCGCGCCTGATCGGCATCCAGGCGGCCGCGCCGCTGATCCTCGAGGGCAAGGCGCTGAGCGCCGCGCAGGCCAGGCAGCAGGGCATCCTCAATGAACTGGCCGCGGATCGCACCGAGATGCTGGCCAAGGCCAAGGCCTGGTGCCTGGCCAATCCCAGGGCGATCCAGCCCTGGGACGACAAGAAGTTCAAGTTCCCCGGCGGCGACTCGCGCCATCCGGCGGTGGCGCAGGTGCTGGCGATCGCGCCGTCGATGGCCAATGCCAAGACCCAGGGCAACTATCCGGCCGCGACGAACATCCTGTCCTGCATCTACGAAGGCGGCATCTCCGACTTCGACAGCGCCTCGCGCGCCGAGTCGCGCTACTTCGCCGAGCTGGTGGTATCGCAGGTGTCGAAGAACATGATCGGCACGCTGTGGTTCCAGTTGAACGGCATCAACAAGGGCAAGTCGCGCCCGCAGGGTTTCGAGAAATCCAAGGTGTCCAGGCTCGGCGTGCTGGGCGCCGGCATGATGGGTGCCGGCATTGCCTGCGTCTCGGCGCAGGCCGGCATCGACGTGGTGCTGCTCGATTCCACGCAGGAAGCCTCGGAAAAGGGCCGCGCCTATTCGAGCGGCCTGCTCGACAAGGAGGTCAAGAAGGGCCGGCTGCTGCCCGCGGACAAGGAGGCCCTCCTCGCCCGCATCAAGCCGACCACGCGCTACGAGGACCTGGCCGGCTGCGACCTGGTCATCGAGGCGGTGTTCGAGGATCGCGCGATCAAGGCCGATGTGACGGCCAAGACCCAGGCCGTGCTCGGCACCGACGTGGTGTTCGCGTCCAACACCTCGACCCTGCCGATCACCGGCCTGGCCACGGCGCATGCCAAGCCCGAGAACTTCATCGGCCTGCACTTCTTCTCGCCGGTCGACAAGATGCCGCTGGTCGAGATCATCCTGGGCGAGAAGACCTCGCAGGCCACGCTGGCCCGCGGTTTCGACTACGTCCAGCAGATCCGCAAGACGCCGATCGTGGTCAACGATTCGCGCGGCTTCTACACCTCGCGCGTGTTCGGCACCTACATCCTGGAGGGACTGGCGCTGCTGGCCGAGGGCGTGCATCCGCGTTCGATCGAGGTCGCCGGCCTGCAGGCCGGCATGCCCGTGGGTCCGCTGGCGCTCAGCGACGAGGTCTCGCTGTCGCTGGCGCTGCATATCCTGGAACAGACGCGCAAGGACTTTGCCGCCGAAGGGCGCGTGCTCGAGCAGCGCCCGGGCGATCCCGTGATCGAGAAGATGTGCAAGGTGCTGGATCGCCCCGGCAAGAAGGCCGGCAAGGGCTTCTACGACTACCCGGCGGAAGGCAGCAAGGGCGAAAAGGCCCTGTGGAAGGGCCTCGCCGAGCACTGGCCGCTGGCGCCGGTGCAGCCGCCGCAGCAGGACCTGATCGACCGCATGATGTTCGTGCAGGCGGTGGATGCGGCACGCTGCTACGAGGAGCGCGTCACCACCACCGTCGCCGACACCAACATCGGGTCGATCCTCGGCTGGGGCTTTGCACCCCACCAGGGCGGTGCGCTGCAGTTCATCAACGCCTACGGTCCGAACAAGTTCGTCGCGCGCGCCCAGCAGCTTGCTGCCCGGCACGGCGCACGCTTTGCGCCGCCCAAGTCGCTGGTCGAGATGGCCAAGGCCGGCCGCAAGTACGCGGACTGATCGTCACGCGGCCGGGTTCGGTGATCGTCGGCTGACCGAAGGAGCGCGAGGAACCGCTCATGCGGGGCCTCACCGCGGGCTGCGGGCGCGCTTCGCGCCCGGCGCCCGGCACTTCGGACCGACCGCCGCCCCCGGTCCCGGGTCCGGCCCGGTTGAAGAGTCCGGGCCCCGAGCGCGTAGGATCCATCCATGAGCCATTTCGTCCTGATCCACGGTGCCTGGCATGGAGCCTGGTGCTGGTACAAGCTCGCCGCCGTCCTGCGCGCGGCGGGCCATATGGTGACCTGTCCCGATCTTCCCGGACATGGCGTCGATCGCACGCCGACCGCGGACGTGACGCTCGCAAGCTACGTGGGGCGCGTCGTCGAGGTCCTGGACGCCGCGCTCGAACCGGTCGTGCTGCTCGGCCACAGCATGGGCGGCGCGGTGGTGACGCAGGCTGCCGAGGAGCGACCGGATCGCGTGCGCCACCTGGTCTACCTGGCCGCCTTCGCCCCCGGTGACGGCCAGTCGGTGTTCCAGGTCGCGCGTGCGGATCCGGACGATCGGATGGGCGCCCGCATGGTCTTCGCGCCCGATCGCAAGAGCATCACGCTCAAGCCCGAGTCGATCCACGACGGGCTGTACGGGGACTGTCCGGATGCGGACGTGGCGCTGGCGCAGATGCTGCTGGTTCCGCAGGCGAGCGCCCCGATGGCGGCTCCGATGAAGCTCAGCGCGGCGAACTACGGCCGCGTACCGCGCAGCTACATCGAATGCACGCAGGACATGGCGGTGTCGATCGGCGCGCAGCGTTCCATGCCGGGCCGCGAAGGCTGCGTGCGGGCGTACACGCTGGAAACCGGCCATTCACCCTTCCTGTCGGCGCCCGAGCGCGTCGCCGCCATCCTCGCAACCATCGCCGCCGACACGCCCGCAGGGAAATCCTGAAGCAGCGAGTGAGCCCGGGACTTCGCGCGAGACGCACCGCCTGCGCATTCGGTGAAGGTTCATGCGGCCGCGGGTGCCGCTCAGAATGCCGGATCGTCCGACAGCCGCCTGCGGCGACGGATCTTCCGCTCGGTTTCGAGCCGTGCCGCAGGGCGCGCAGTCTGGATGGCCGAGCGATCGTCCAGCCAGTCGGCCGCCACCTGCCATACCGCTGCCTGCGCCCTGGCGCCTGACAGCACCCCCATGTGGCCGCCAGGCGCCACGCGATACTGCTTGTCGGACGAAGCCACCAGCTCCAGGCTCTTCTTCGCCGCCTCCGGTGTGACCAGGTTGTCGGTCTCGCCCGCGAACACCAGGACCGAGGCCGAAATGCGGTCGAAGCGCAGGGTCTTGCCGCCGAGCTCGATGCTGCCCTTCGACAGATCGTTGTCGATGGCGAACTTCACCAGCATGTCCTGGATCAGGCGCCCGGGGTAGGCCAGCATGTTGTTGAGGAAGCTCGACGTGGTGGTGTGGCTCTCCACGAACTCGCGATCCCACATCCGCAGCACCAGGTCCCAGTAGGTCGTGATGCTGCCGATTGGATTGGTGAGCTTGAAGGCCAGCGCATTCATCCACCCCGGAATCATCAGCTTCTCCGGCGCCAGACTGTGCAGGCGGAACGAGGTCAGCTTGCGCACGATCTCCGCCGGCTTCATCAGCGCGGCGGTGAGCTGGCCCATCAGGCTGCCCTCGCGGGTATCGATGGGGCTGGCCACCGTGACGATGTTGCGCAGGTGCGGATCGCCGGACAGCGCGGCGTACATCAGGCAGAAAAGCCCGCCCAGGCACCAGCCGAACAGGCTGAGTTCCTGCGCCTGCGCGTGCTCGCGGATGCGCTTGAGCGCCTCGGGCATCAGGTCGTCCACGTAATCGCCCAGACCGTAGTGCGCGTGCTCGCGCCCCGGCTCGCCCCAGTCGATCAGGTACACGCGGTAGCCGCGCGCGACGAAGTACTTCACCAGGCTGCGGTTGGGCATCAGGTCAAAGATGGTCGGACGCGCCGCCAGCGGCGGCACGAACACCAGCGGCACGCCGTGCTTCTCGCCCTGCACCACCAGCGTCGCGCCATCAGCGAGCTCGATCCGCTCCTCCTCCAAAGGCGGGTAATAGCGCACCGAGGTGATGCCGTAGGTATGGACGATCTCGTGCGGCGTCTGCTCGGAGCGCACCATCGTGCCGGGCAGGAAGACGCGGTCGAACGCATTGTTCGCGGCCTGCGCCACGCGCTCGTTGAGCGCGAGCGCCTGGTCGACCAACTGGTTCACGATACCCATGCGGGATCCTCCCCCTGTCATCCCGGCGCGTTCACGCCCACACGATCTTCCTGCGTCGCGACGCCCAGCCCTCGATCTGCGGCTCGTAGCGGCTTTCGATGATGTCGCGCCTGATCTTCAGGGTCGGCGTGAGAAAGCCGTTCTCGATGGTCCACTGCTCGCCGACCACCACAATGAAGTCCAGCATCTCGTGCGGCTCGAGCTCGCTGTTGACGTCATCCAGCAGGTCGGACAGATCGCGCTCCAGCGCGGCCCTTGCGCCGCTGTCGTCGGGCGCCGGTTGCGCGTCCTGGCCGAGCATCGCCAGGGCGTAGGGCTGCGGGCGCCCGGCACCGGCCACGCAGACCGCTTCCATCCGCGGATGGCGCATCAGGCGGTTCTCGATCGGCGTGGGCGCGACGTACTTGCCCTTGCTGGTCTTGAACAGTTCCTTGATGCGACCGGTGATGCGCAGGCGGCCGTTCGAATCGATCTCGCCACGGTCGCCCGTGTGCAGCCAGCCCTCGGCGTCGAGCGTCTCGCGCGTGCGTTGCTCGTCGCGGTAGTAGCCCATCATGTTGCACGGGCTCTTGACCAGAATCTCGCCGTTGTCGGCAATGCGGCACTGCACGCCGGGCATGGGTGAGCCGACATAGCCGACGCGCACCTGCCCGGCCCGGTTGGCATGCGAATAGGCGAAGTTCTCCGACATGCCGTAGCCCTCGATCAGTTCCAGGCCGATTTCGCGATACCACTCGAGGATGTGCGGCGGCAGCGGCGCGGCGCCGGTGAGCGCATAGCGCACGTAGTCCAGCCCCAGTTCGTGCAGCAGCTTGCGCTTGATGATGCCCCCCACCACCGGCGTGCGGAACAGCACCTTCTGCCGCTTGAGCGGCAGCTTCTGCTGGATGCCGAGGTAGAAGCGCGTCCACAGGCGCGGCACCGACAGGAACAACGTGGGCCGGGCGCGGCGCATGTCGTCGAGGAAGGTGGAGCGCGTGTCGGCGAAATAGACCCGGCAGCCACTGCGCAGCGAGGGGCATTCGACCACCGCGCGCTCGGCGGCGTGTGCCAGCGGCAGGTAGGAAATCATGCGGTCCTCGGGCGTGGCCTCGACGATGTTGCGCGCACCCTCCGCGCAGCGAAGCATCGCGCCGAAGCTGATCATCACGCCCTTGGGCGCCCCCGTGCTGCCCGAGGTGTAGATGATCGTGGCCAGCTCATCGGCCTTGCGCCGCGCGGCGACCCTGGCCGGCCGCGTGCGCGGCAGCAGCTCGTTCCAGCGCGGGCATTCGCCGGGCGGCGCCAGCGGCAGCGCCACGCAGGGCAGCCCGGACGGGATGCCCGCGCGCACCGACTCCCAGTCCGCCTTGTCGAGCTTGCCGATGAACAGCAGGCGCACCTCGGCATGCTCCAGGATGAAGGTGGCGGTCTCGGTATTGAGCGTCGGATACAGCGGCACGCTGACGTGCCCGGCCATCCAGATCGCCAGGTCGGCAATCAGCCAGTGCGCACAGTTCTTCGACAACAGGCCGATGTTGCTGCGCGGCGGCAGCTTGAGCGACTTGAGGTAGGCGGCCATGCGCCGCGCCTGGTCACCGACCTCGGCCCAGGTGTAGTCGGTCACCTGGTGTCCATCGGGTTGTGTCAGGTAGATCGACTGGGGCTGCGTGAGCTCCCAGTGGTGGAACCAGTCCAGCAGCGTCTGCTTGCGCTCTGCCCTTGCCATGTCGCGTCTCTGAGTCTGTCGTTGTGGATCCCGCGGCCCGAGGATTCTTGCAGAACGGCGCCGTTCGCGGAGACGCCCGGATCTGCAGCCGCGTGCCGGTGCATGCGCTTTGGCTCCGCCCCGTCCGGTGCATTGCGGTCGACATCGCGCAGCACGCCCGCGGACGATGGCGGAGAATCGCCATCGACCTGCGCCACCCGAGCCGAAGTCCGATGAATCCCCTGACCGCCTCTGCCATGGAAATGGCCGCTGCACTGCGCGCGCGCCGCGTCACCTCGCGCGCACTGGTCGACGCGCACATCGCGCGCATCGTCGCGGTGAACCGGCGCATCAACGCCATGGTGCAATTCCGCTTCGACGCCGCGCGCGCGGACGCCGATGCAGCCGATGCGCGGCTCGACCAGGACGCCGCCGCCGATCTGCCGCCGCTGCTGGGCGTGCCCTGCACCATCAAGGAGAACTTCGCCTTCCCGGGATTTCCGCAGGTCTCCGGCATGGTGTCGCGACGCGATGCGATCGCGGAAGTCGAGGCGCCCACCGTTGCCCGCCTGCGCGCGGCCGGTGCGATCGTGCTCGGCTTTTCCAATACGCCCGAGCTGTGCATGTGGATGGAGACGGCCAATCGCGTGTATGGCCGCACCTGCAATCCCTACGATGCGCGCCGCATCGCCGGCGGCTCGAGCGGCGGCGAAGGCAGCCTGATCGGCGCAGGTGCTTCGCCATTCGGACTGGGTGCGGACGTCGGCGGCTCGATCCGCTTTCCGGCGTTCTTCAACGGGGTGTTCGGGCACAAGCCGACGCCCGGAATCGTGCCCAACACCGGCCAGTATCCGCAGCCGGTCGGCGAGATGAACCGCAACTGCGTGACCGGGCCGATCGCGCGACGCGCCGACGACCTGTGGCCGCTGCTCGAGATCCTGGCCGGGCCGGACGGTGTCGACCCGGTGTGCACCGCCGGGGCGCTGCGCGGCGATCCGGCGCGCGTGAAGCTGGGCAGCCTGCGCATCCTGAGCATCCACGACGACGGCCGCCGCCGCGTTGCCGCCGACCTGGGTGCGGCGCAAGCACGCGCCGCCGAGTGGCTGGGCCGGCAGTCGCTCGGGTTGAGCCACCTCCAGCCGCGCGCCCTGCGCCACGCCTTCGACATCTGGGCGGCCATGATGCAGGCCGCCGACCCTCTGCCTTTCGCGGTGCAACTCGGCGACGGCCGGCGCATCTCGACCCTGCGCGAACTCGCGCGCTGGCCGCTGGGCCTGACCCCGCACACCCTGCCTGCCCTGGCGCTGGCCCTGCTCGAATCGGTGCCGATGCCCCGGGCGCGCTATGTCGAGATGGGCCAGGCGCTGCGCGCCGAGCTGCTCGAGGCCCTGGGCGACGACGGCGTACTGCTCTACCCGCCGTACACGCGGGTGGCGCCGCGTCACAACCATCCGCTGTTCACGCCCTTCGACTTCGCCTACTGCGGGATCTTCAACGTGCTCGGGTTTCCCGCCACCCAGGTGCCGCTGGGACTGAACGCGCAGGGGCTGCCGCTGGGCGTGCAGGTGATCGGTGCTCCCGGCCGCGATGCACAGACCATCGCGGTGGCGCAGGCACTCGAGCGTCAGTTCGGTGGCTGGGTGATGCCGCCGGAGTGATCGCGGATGGGCGCCCTTCGCGGCGAAAACGGCTTCAGGGTTTGCGCATCGCCTCGTAGAGCGCGGGAATCTCGTCGGGCCCGTGACCCTGGGCCAGGGCCTTGTCGAAGTAGCCCATGATCCGCGCCGGGAAGGGATCCAGGCCCGCCTCGTCGGAGGCGCGCACGATGTGCGCGAGCGCCGCGGCATGGATGTCGTTGGTCGCCTCGGCGCCGGCGTAGCGACGCGCCGGGATCATCGTCGCGGCCACCTCGGCGGTCTGCGCGATGATCGGCGCGAATCCGGCGAGCGCCTTGGCATACAGCTCCAGCGGCAGCTTCTCGGCCTCGCAGATCGAGGCGCCGTGCAGCATCGCCGCGTTGGCCCCGTAGTAGAAATCCAGCAGCGCCAGGTCCAGCGTCGCGGCGGCGCCGACGTTCTCGCCCAGGTACATCGCATTGCCGCCGAGCACGCGCAGGCTTGCCTCGTGAGCGGCATGCACCTTGGCGCTGCCGGAGAACAGGATCGTCGCTTCCGGTGTGCCGATGCCGCTCGGGTAGCACATCAGCGCGCTGTCGAGATAGTCGGCGCCCGCCTTCCGGGCCAGAACCTGCGCGGCGCGCGCGTCGGCGGGGGTGCCCGTGGTGAAGTCGATGATCGACTTGCCGCGCAGCAGACCCTGCCCCTGTGCGCCGAACAGGATCGCCCCGCTGGCGCGGTAATCAAGCACGGAGACGGCGATCAGCTCGCTGGCGGCCAGCGCCTCGGCCAGGCTCGCCGCGACGGCGAAGCCTTCGCCGCCCAGGGCCTGCGCCTTGGCCGCATCGCGGTTCCAGACGGTGACGGCGGCGCCCGCCTTGCGAAAGCCGCGCGCCAGCGCCGAACCCATGCGGCCCACGCCGATCATCGAAACGGTTTTGGGTTTTTCGCTCATCGGATGCTCCGGTCAGGAAACGGGAAGAGGCCGGGCCGCATTATTCGGGGCTCTCGCCCTGCCCGCGCTTGGTGCAAACCCTCGTTGCGCGCGCGGCCTCAGGCGATCACCTCCAGGTTGGAGGCACCGGGCGCCACCATCGGCAGCACCTGCGCGTCGGCGTGGATGGGCGCCCGCACCAGCGCCGGTCCGGGTTGGGCGAAGGCGCCGCGCAGCGCCGCGCGCGGATCGCGCTCGCGGCCCAGGTCCAGCGCCGGGATGCCGAAGGCCCCGGCCAGGGCACAGATCGATGTGCCACGCGGATAGGCCGAGGCGGTGTGCCGTCGCTCGTAGAACAGGCTCTGCTGCTGGCGCACCATGCCCAGGCCGCCGTTGTCGAGCACCACGATCTTCACGTCCAGCTGCAGGTCGGCCAGGGTTGCAAGCTCCTGCACGTTCATCAGCAGGCTGCCGTCGCCGGTCACGCACAGCGCGCCGTCCTGCGGCGCCGCCAGCGCGGCCCCGATGGCGGTCGGAATGCCGAAGCCCATGGTGCCCAGGCCGCCCGAGGTCAGCCAGCGATCCGGCCTGCGCACGGGATAGTGCTGGGCCATCCACATCTGATGCTGGCCCACGTCGGTGCTCACGGCGCAATCCGCGCCGGCCAGGCGCGCAAGCTGCGCGATCAGGCCTGGCGGACTGTGGATCGAGTCTCGATCGAAGTCGCGCGGCGGATAGCGGCGGCGCAGCTCGCCCACCTGCGCGAGCCAGTCTGCGCGCAGCTGCGGCCGCAGCATCGCGCACAGCCCGCGCAGTGCGGAACCCGCATCGGCATTGATCGCAAGATCGGCACGGCGCAGCTTGCCGAGCTCGCGCGGATCGACATCGACATGGATCACGCGTGCACGTGGCGCGAACGTCTCGAGCCGCCCGGTGGCGCGATCGTCGAAGCGCGCGCCGATCGCAATCAGCAGGTCGCAGGCATCGATGGCGCGATTGGCATGTTGCGCACCGTGCATGCCGAGCATGCCCAGCGCCAGCGGATGCTCCGGCGGCAGGCTGCCCAGTGCCATGAGCGTGGTGACCGTCGGCAGGCTCGCGGTCTCCGCCAGGCGCCGTGCATCGGCGAAGGCCCCTGCGATGCGCACCCCGCCGCCCAGGTACAGCACCGGGCGCTGCGCCCGCTCGATCAGGCTCGCGGCGCGCGCCAGCAGGTTGGGGTCGGCCGCCTTGGCGGGGAGCGTGCACGGCGGATCGGGCAGCCGGTCGAGCGCGATGCGTTCGGACTGCACGTCCTTGGGAATATCCAGCAGCACCGGCCCGGGCCGACCGCTCTGCGCGATGCGGAAGGCCTCCGGCAGCAGGTCGACGAGCTCGGCGGCCGAGCCGACCTCGAAATGCGCCTTGGTGATGCGGTCCACGATGAAGCCGGTGGGCGCTTCCTGGAAGGCATCCGTGCCCTTGAGCGCGCGCGGCACCTGGCCGGCCAGGATCACCAGCGGAACCGAATCGGCCCGGGCATCGGCCAGCGCGGTCACGGTGTTGGTGACACCTGGCCCCGAGGTGGCGATGCAGACGCCCGCGTGCCCGGTCACGCGGGCGTAGCCCTGCGCGATGAACGCCGCGCCCTGCTCGTTGCGCGCCAGCACGTGCGGCATGCGGGAGTCGTCGAGCGCCCGGTACAGCGGAAGCACGGCGCCGCCCGGCACGCCGGCGACAAAGGGCGTGCCGCGCCGTTCCAGGAATCGGGTGATGAGTTGTGCGCCTGTGATGTCCATGAAGGTTCCTCGGTGGAACCCCTGGGCGGAACATCCGGCGAACCTTCGACAGCCAACAAAAAACCCCGCCGGATGTTGCGCCGGCGGGGTTGGTTGATGCGTGCAGCGTCCCCTACGGCGCGTCGGTAACGACGACCAGTACGGCCAGGACGGCAGCTTTGTTGATGGGGTGCATGTCGGGTCTTGCGGGATTCCGGTTTCGCCGGCGTGGTCGCGATGGGATCGCGCCGCTGCCCGGCGGCGCGCAGGATAAGACATCCGCTCGAATCTTCCCACCCGATCCGCACGCCGGGCCCGGCCCGGTCGGCGGATCGCTGCCGCGGCGACCGGGATCGACGACGCCGCTCAGGCCTGGGGCTCGGCGCCGGCGGCCAGCGGCTCGAAGTCGGGCTTCTCGCGCACGGCGCACTGCGGACAGGCCCAGTCCTCGGGCACCGCCTCCCAGCGGGTACCGGGCGGAAATCCTTCGTGCGGCTCGCCGGTCTGCTCGTCGAACACGTACGAGCAGCCCGGGCACCGGTAGCGACGGTACGTCGTCGTCATGCGGCGGGCACCTTGTTGCCGGTCGCGTAGCGCGCCGCCAGCTTTTCGCGCTTCTCGTCCAGTTCGTTCTCTACCCACGTCATTTCCATGCGGAT
>CAMLNE010000110.1 GCA_946481265.1 uncultured Panacagrimonas sp.
CGGGAGATCGGCTGGGACCAGGCCTATGCCATCGCCGCGCAACGCCTGGTCGGACTGCGGGCGGCGCACGGCGCGAACAGCGTCGCCGTCTACCTGGGCAATCCCAGCGTGCACAACTACGGCAACCTCACGCATGGCCCGAACCTCCTGGGCCAGCTGAAGACGCGCAATCGCTATTCGGCCACGTCGGTCGACCAGTTGCCGCACCAGCTCGTGGCGTACTGGATGTTCGGCCACCAGCTGCTGCTGCCCATCCCCGATCTCGACCGCACCCGCTACTTCCTGGTCCTGGGTGCCAACCCGATGGCGTCCAACGGCAGCCTGATGACGGTCCCCGATTTTCGTGGCCGCCTGCGCGACCTGCGTGCGCGCGGCGGCCGGATGGTGGTGATCGATCCGCGCCGCAGCGAAACCGCGGCGGCGGCCGACGAGCACCATTTCATCCGGCCGGGCACCGACGCGGTGCTGCTGCTGGCGATGATCCACGTTGTGTTCGAGCAAAACCTGCTGCGTCACGAGCGGCTGTCGTCGTTCGTCGACGGCGTGGAGGCAGTCGGCAAAGCGGTGCAGCCGTTCACGCCCGAGGCGGCCGCGCAGGCCACCGGCATCGACGCCGCCACCGTGCGGCGCCTGGCGATCGACTTCGCGAACGCCGATGCCGCGGTCGCCTATGGCCGCGTCGGCCTTTCGACCCAGGCCTTCGGCAGCCTGTGCCAGTGGGCGATCAACCTGCTGAACCTGCTGACCGGCCGGCTCGATGCACCGGGCGGGGCGATGTTCCCGCTACCGGCGGTGGACCTGTTGCGGGGACACACGAATCCCGGCCACCACGATGCCTGGCGCAGCCGCGTGCGCGGGCTGCCGGAATTTTCCGGCGAACTGCCGGTGGCGGCGCTGGCCGAGGAGATCCTCACGCCCGGCGAGGGTCAGGTCCGCGCGCTGCTGACCGTCGCCGGCAACCCGGTGCTGTCCACGCCCAACGGGCGCCAGCTCGACCGTGCGCTGGCTTCGCTCGACTTCATGGTGTCGATCGACTTCTATCTCAACGAGACCACGCGCCACGCCCACCTCATCCTGCCGCCCACCTGCAGCGTGGAGCACGACCACTACGACCTGGTGTTCCACCACCTGGCCGTGCGCAATACCGCGCGCTGGTCGCCACCGCTGTTCGACAAGCCCGCGGGAACGCGGCACGACTGGGAGATCTTCAACGGCCTGGCCCGCGCCTACCGCGAGTGCCTCGAGGCCGGCTCCCCACGGGCGGTCGGCACGCGCCTGCGCCGGCTGCCGGCCCTGGCCCGCCAGCGGCTGCGCCCGGACCAGTTGATCGACCTGGGCCTGCGCCTGGGTCCCTACGGAGGCTGGAAGCGCAAGCGCGAAGGCCTGAGCCTGCGCCGCCTCCGGCAGCATCCACACGGGATCGACCTGGGGCCGCTGCAACCCTGCCTGCCGCAGCGGCTGTTCACCGCCAACAAGCGGATCCGCTGCGACGTACCGGAGCTGATCGCCGAGGTCGAACGGGCGCGCGCCCTGATCGCAACCGCCGCCGACACCGGCCTGCGCCTGATCGGCCGGCGCCACCTGCGCAGCAACAATTCCTGGATGCACAACGCCGAGCGGCTGGTGAAGGGCAAGGACCGCTGCCTGCTGCTGATGCACCCGCAGGACGCGGCGGCGCGCGGACTGGCCGAAGGCAAGGTGGCGAGGCTGCGTACCCGCGTCGGAATGCTGGAGACCACGGTTCACCTGAGCGAGGAGATGATGCCTGGCGTGGTCTCCCTGCCCCACGGCTGGGGCCATGGGCGCGAGGGCGTGCAGCTTCGCGTGGCCCGCGCCCACGCGGGCGTGAGCCTGAACGACCTGACCGACGAGCGTTGCCTGGACCCGCTCTCCGGCACTGCCGCGCTCAACGGCATCGAGGTCAGCGTGGAGTCCCTCGGCGCCTGAGCGGCGGTCGCATGCCGCCTATCGGCGGCGCGGCCGGTAGCCGCCCGGCCCACATACCAGCGTGCCCTCGCCGGTGAGCGCCCACAGCTCCTGCCATTCGGTCCACTGCTCGGCGGACAGCACGCTGGCGACCTCGTGCTCGAAGGCCGCGGCGGCGTCGATCTGCTGGCGTGCCACCTTCATGCGACGCTGCGCCAGCGATTCGGCCGCGCCCCTGAAATCCGGGCGTGTGCGGTCGAGCTGTGTCCATTCGCGGGTCAGTTCCGCCCAGTCGCGACCGAGCTGGAGCATGGCCGGGTTGTACTGGTCATAGGCGGCCAGGATCTTCGCGCGCTGCGCATCGTCGGCCTCGACGTTGCGAAGGACCGCGAGCGCCGACTTCTCGCTGCGACCTTCGAAGCTCTGGGCAGGCGGGATCAGCGGCGTGCCTGCGCAGGCCGAGAGCAGGCCGGCGGCGAGCAGCGGCAGCAGGAGGGTCGGGAGTGCGACGCTTTTCATGGAACGTGGCGACCTGTGGCATCGGTGCCCCGCCGGGGATGGTGGCACCGTGGCATTCGAGAGGCCCTGGAAGCACGGGAATGCCGGCATCGGGCTTCTGCCGGCAGCCGATCGTTCGTCTGTCGCCCCGCCCCACCGACTGCGTCGGCGGTGCGGATTACGCGGTCTGCAGGTGCAGCAGGCGTACGCGGTGGTACTGGTGCTGCAGCGACTCTTCGAGCGCCTGCAGGCGCCGGCGCGCCTCGCTGTGCTCCCAGCGCTCGGCGACGCGATCCATCACCTGCTTCTTGGCGTGCTCGATCTTCTCGGCCTGCAGGCGACTCCACTCGTTGACCGTGGACCTGAACGCCTCCATCTCCTGCTCGAGCATCTGCCGGACGTGTTCGAGGCGCGTGGTCGGCTCGGCCTGGGCCAGTTTCTCGTGGGCGCGGGCGAATTGCCGCTCGATCATCGCGCGCCGGATCTTGAATTCCGGAACGCGGCGCAACCCATGCGCCAGGCCCAGCCAGGACCACAGCGAGATCCACCACTTGGTCAGGTCGATATGCCACCAGCGCACGCCGTTGCGGTAATCCCAGGAGAACAGGTGGTGATAGTTGTGGTAGCCCTCGCCGTAGGTGAACAGGGCGATCAGATCGTTGTCGCGCGCCGAGTTCTCCTCGGTGTACGGACGCCGGCCCCACATGTGCGCGAGCGAATTGATGAAGAACGTGAAGTGGTGATTCACCACCAGGCGCAACAGGCCAGCCACCAGCAGCACGCCCCAGGGATCGCCCACCGCGATACCGATCAGGGCAGGCAGCGCGATGTTCATGAACAGGGCCAGTCCCAGGTAATGCTTGTGCTGGAACACCACCACCGGATCGCGCTGCAGGTCCTGCACGTTCGACAGGTCGAGCGCATGGCAGGGTCGGTCACGCAGCATCCAGCCCATGTGCGCGTACCAGAAGCCGCGCTTGATCGAGTAGGGATCGGTGTCGACGTCGTCCACGTTCTTGTGGTGGACACGGTGCATCGAGGTCCACACCAGGATGCTGTTCTGCAGCGCCTGCGCCCCGAACAGCATGTAGAAGATGCGCAGCGGCAGCCGTGCCTCGTACGCGCGGTGCGCCCACAGGCGGTGGTAGCCCCCGGTGATGGAGATACCGCTGGCGTACAGGAAGATCACGAACCACAGCCAGGCGGCGCCGGAAAAATCGTGGTGCCAGGCGTAGTACGGAAAGACGGTCAGCAGCATCAGCGTGCTGATCGAGAACAAGATCGTCGCCGGAAGGTTGATCGGCGCGCGTTGGGCAGCTTGGGAATTCACAGCAGTCATCGTCGGCTCACGGACGGGGGCGGCAGCTTACGACAGTAGTGGCAAACCGGAAAAAAGAAAGCCGCGGCAAAACGCCGCGGCTTTCGATTACTGCAGAATCGAATGAGTTTCGATCAGAGCGGCTTGATCTGGGTGGCCTGCATACCCTTCTGGCCGCGCTGGGCGATGTACTGCACGCGCTGTCCTTCCTTGAGGGTCTTGAAGCCGGTGCCTTGGATTTCCTTGAAGTGGGCGAAGAGGTCCTCACCACCGCCTTCCGGCGTGATGAAACCGAAGCCCTTGGCGTCGTTGAACCACTTGACTACACCGGTCGATACATTCGACATGAAACGTTCCTCTGAACAGTTGATGAAATGCAGGTAAACCACCCGCACGGTGCATCCGTTCAAGAAACGTTTGCCGGGGAGCTGGAGCGTCCCCGGAAAGGTGTTACGGGGCACAGAAGACCGCGGATCAAGCACTGCTTGAAACGACTGCGGCTGGCACGTTAGCCGACCTGTGATCGTTTGTCTAACGTCTTTTCAGGCAGTGAAAAGGCCCAGCCGACGGCCGGTCCGAAGCTTGGTGGATGGTACAGGGATCGAACCTGTGGCCCCCGCCGTGTGAAGGCGATGCTCTACCGCTGAGCTAACCATCCGTGCCGCTGAATCAGGGGCGCGCATGGTAGTGAGCCGGCATGAGGGTCGTCAATTCCATCACCGCATCCGGAGGAATCAGACAGCAGGACGACGCCCAAACATGCCCATCGTCTTCATCGTCACTGCCGTCTCGCCGTGCTGGTTGATGCCCTGGTACTCGCACTTGATGACGCCGCGGTCAGGCCTGGATCTTGAAGGGACGGTCTCGATCACGCGCATCGATACGCGCAGCGTGTCGCCCGGCCGCACCGGCTTGAGCCAGCGGATCTCGTCAACGCCCGGCGACCCGTGGCTCACCGCACGCTGCAGCAGTCCATCGACGATCTGCCGCATGACGACCGAGCAGGTATGCCAGCCGCTGGCCACCAGCCCCCCGAAATGCGAGGCGGCGGCGGCCTCGTGGTCGAGGTGGAACGGCTGAGGGTCGAACTGCCGCGCGAAATCGAGGATCTGGCTCTCGGTGAAGCGGTGCTCGCCGAGGTCGATCACCTGGCCGGGCTGAAAATCCTCGAAGTACAGAAGGCTCATGACGACATGGGGTCTGGTGAAGAAAAGGGCGCCGAGGCTCGGCGGCGTGTGCGAAAGAAGCTGCGCAGCAGTTCGCCGCAGGCCTCGCCGAGCACGCCACCCCGCCACGCCACCGTGTGGTTGAGGCGAGGCCACGAAATCAGGTCGTACAGCGAATGCACGGCGCCGGCCTTCGGATCGGCTGCGCCGAACACCAGGCGCTGCACGCGCGCATGGATGATCGCGCCCGCGCACATGGCGCAGGGTTCGAGCGTGACGTAGAGCGTGGTACCGGGCAGACGGTAGTTGCCCAGACGGGCCGCGGCGGCGCGCAACGCGATCATCTCGGCGTGGGCGCTCGGGTCGTGCGCGGCAATCGGACGGTTCCAGCCCTCGCCGATGACCTCGCCGCCGGCATCGACCAGCACGGCGCCCACCGGCACCTCGCCGGCCCGCGCGGCCTCCCCGGCCAGCGCCAGGGCGCGCTCCATGAAGACCGTGTCGAACGCCTCGGACTCCATCACCCGACCAGCCCGCTCCTGAGCGTCCATGCCCCGATCACGACGAAGCCGATGCCCGCCACGATCTGCAGATGCCTGGGATTGACGTGCTGCGCCACGAAGGTGCCGGCGAGCACCCCGATGGCGGCCGCCAGTACCAGCGCGCTGGCCGAGGCGGCGAAGACGGTCAGTTTCGAAGTCGGCTTGTCGGCGGTGAACAGCACGGTTGCAAGCTGGGTCTTGTCCCCGAGTTCGGCAAGGAAGACGGTGGCGAACACGGTGTAGAAGATCTTCCAGTCCATTAGGCTCGGGCAAACGGGGAGACATCGCGGGGCGATATTGTGCACCCGCGTGATTCGTCCCTGCCCGCGGGCTTGCCGGCACCGGGCGCCTCGCCCGCACAATCGGGCATGCAGGACTCCCTCTTCGAGCCACCCGATCCCGAGGAGCAGCCCGCCGCCGGCACCCGCCGGCGCGGGACTTCGCAGCCCAAGGTGTCGTCCGCGCCGGTCGACCCGGCGCACCGTCGCCTGGCCGAGGCGCTGCCGGCACGCCTGCGCCTGGGCACCTCGTCCTGGAGCTACCCAGGCTGGAACGGACTGGTGTGGGATCGCGAATACCCGGAGGCGCGGCTCTCGCGCCACGGCCTGGCCGCCTATGCGCGGCATCCGCTGCTGCGCACGGTAAGCCTCGACCGCGCCTTCTACCGGCCGCTGTCACAGGAGCAGTACGCGGCGTACGCGGTACAGGTGCCTGACGACTTCCGCTTCGTGGTCAAGGCGCCGAGCCTGGTGGCCGACGCGATGATCCGCGGCGATGGCGGTCACGGCCTGCAGCCGAACACCTCGTTCCTGGATCCGGACCTCGCGCTGCGCAGCTTCGCCCTGCCTGCCCTCGAAGGCCTGCGGCATCGCCTCGGTGCGCTGGTCTTCCAGCTCAGCCCCCTGCCCGCGCCCTTGCTCGAAGATCTGCCGGCGCTGATCCGGCGCATCGGCGCGATGCTGCGCGCCCTGCCCGAGACCCGCTCGATCGCGCCGGACGCCGTGATCGCGGTCGAGCTGCGCGACGCCGCGCTACTCGTTCCCTCGTTCGCGCAGGCCCTGCGTGACTGCGGCGCGACCTACTGCGTTGGCCTGCACGCCAAGCTGCCGCCGATCGAGACGCAGCTGCCGATGCTGCGAGCGCTCTGGCCCGGCCCGCTGGTCTGCCGCTGGAACCTGCACCGCAAGCATGGCGCCTGGGGTTACGAGGAGGCAAAGCGTCTCTACGGCACCTTCGACCGTCTCGTCGATCCGGATCCCGAGACGCGCGCGGTGCTGGCGAAGGTCATCGCAGCGACCGTGGCGGCAGGACATCCTGCGTACGTGACCTTGGGGAACAAGGCGGAGGGCTCGGCACCCCTGTCGGTGGCGGCGCTGGCGCAAGCGGTGTCCGGAAATGCGCAGCCTTGACGCGAATATCCGCCGCGCCGGCCGATCGATTCCGCATCACGCGCATCCGCGCCCGCAGGCTAGGCTTCTTCCTCTCCGGCCTTGATGCGTTCCAGGATTTCCGGCACGACCAGTCGCGCGCCAGGTTCCGACAGGTGATTGTCATCGAGGTACAGCGGCTGGCCCTCCAGGTGGGCAATGCACCGACCGGCGACGATCGTGTCGCACAGGATGTCCGACGGCCTGACACGGAACAGGCGGGGGTGATCTCCGATCGCATCCAGTGCCGCGACGGCAGCCGCGCTGCGGCGTAGGTAGCGCCGATGCGACGTCGACGCGGAGCCTGGCACGAGCGCGCCCTCGAACGACAGGATCTTGGCCAGCGCGGCGGGCACCCTCCAGCCCATTTCCGGAACCGGATACACGAGGATGACGGTCCTGCCGGTTTCCAGGACGGCACGGATCGAGTCGCCGAAGATCTGCGCCATCGCAATCCCGTGATCGGTGTCGCGCGAGCCCACGTTCCATACCCACTTCTTTCCGCCCTCGCGCCCGCCTTCTTCGTTGTCAAATCGCTCGCGCTCGGTCAGGAGCACCCAGCGCGCGTTCATGACGACCGTGCCGGGGATGGAGGCGTCGTTCGCAAGCCCTTCGAAAAAGCTCTTTCGCAGTCGATGGCAGGTCGCGTCAGGGGCTTCCGGTCTCAGCGTCACGGCGTCCTTCAGCGGCGGGCAGTTCCGGTACGTGTACCCCAGACCCGCCAGCTTGGACCGCCCTGCCATGGCGCCAAGTTCATGCATGAGTGCTCCCGCATGGCTGTCGCCGACCAGGACAAAGGAAGGCCGCAGCCCTGGTGATCCGATGGAGCATGCGGATTCGATGGTCGGCGCCTCGTCGACGGCATGCCAGCAGGAGCGCACCCGGGTCTCGAACAGATCCATGTCGATTGCCTGCATGGCGGCCACTTGCGGTTCGGTCCGGAACGCGAAGCCCTTGGCCATGGTGCCCGCCCACCCGATGCCGGCGGTGAGCAGCACCCCGGCCACGGAAAACGCGGCGATGCCGCGGCGACCGATGATCGAAGCGCTCCTGAAGGGCTGCTCGACGTATCTCCAGCTGACATAGGCAGCCAGGAAAATGAGAACCGTCAAGACGGCCAGAACGTCCGCGCCGGGCTCCTGGACGCTCCTGTGCCGGGCAAGCGCGAACAGGGGCTGATGCCACAGATAGGCGCTGTAGCTGATCAGGCCGACGGCGACCGGCGCACGGCTGCCCAGTCCCCTGGCGACAAGCGTGCCGGGCACCGCATACAGGATGATCAAGGCCGCCCCCAATGTGGGCACCAGCGCATAAAGGCTGGGAAAGGGAGTCGCCTCGGTGTAGCAGATCAGGCTGATCAGGATCAGGCCGACGCCGATCAGGCTCAAGACCTGGCTCATGGCACCCGCACCGACCGCCCCCATCCTCGATTTCAGATGGAGGGCGACAAGACAGCCCATACCCAACTCCCAGGCGCGAGTCGGCAGCAGGAAGAAGGTGGACCGTGGGTTCAGGGCCGACCCGAAGTGCGCCAGCAACAGGCTCAGCAGGGAAAGGATCGCCACGATCGCCATCATCCGGGTTCGGCATCCACGCCAGATGACGATCATGAGCAGCGGAAACAGGATGTAGAACTGCTCTTCCACCGCCAAGCTCCAGGTGTGGAGCAAGGGTTTGAGCTCGGCCGCCTTCTCGAAGTAGTCACTCGTCGACGAGAAGAACACATTCGACGCGAAGACGGCCACGGCCATCATGCTCTTGGAAAACCGCCGCATGTCCTGCGGCATCAGCCAGAGCCAGGCCAGCGGCAGACAGACCGCCAGGACGAGGTACAGCGCCGGCAAGATGCGCCGCGCCCTGCGTTCGTAGAATCCGGCGAGGGTGAAGCTGCCTTCCTGCAACTCCCGCAGGATGATCGTCGTGATCAGATAGCCGCTGATGACGAAGAAGATGTCGACACCGACGAAGCCGCCGGTGAACACGCCGAAACCCGCGTGGAAAAGAACAATCGGGACGACGGCAACCGCGCGCAGTCCATCAATCTCGGCGCGATAGCGCATCGGTTGGTCCACTCAACTCGATGCCAGGCGCCGCTCCCGGATCCGGAGCCGCCGCAGTCCGCGACGGCGACCGGTCATCATTCCCACTCGATGGTCGCGGGGGGTTTGCCGGAGACGTCGTAGACGACGCGGGAGATGCCGGCGATCTCGTTGCAAATGCGGCGGGAGACCACGTCCAGCAGCTCGTAGGGCAGGTGCGCCCAGCGTGCGGTCATGAAGTCGATGGTCTGCACCGCGCGCAACGCGATCACCGGCTCGTAGCGACGGCCATCGCCGGTGACGCCGACACTCTTGACGGGCAGGAATACCGCGAAGGCCTGCGAGGTCTGGTCGTACCAGCCTGCCTTGCGCAGTTCCTCGATGAAGATGTGATCGGCGCGGCGCAAGGTGTCGGCGGCGGCCTTGGTGATCTCGCCGAGGATGCGCACGCCCAGGCCCGGGCCGGGAAACGGATGGCGGAACACCATCTCGCGCGGCAGTCCGAGCTCCAGTCCGATCGCCCGGACCTCATCCTTGAATAGCTCGCGCAGGGGCTCGACCAGCTTCAGCTTCATGCGCTCGGGCAGGCCGCCGACGTTGTGATGGCTCTTGATGACATGCGCCTTGCCGCTCTTGGCGCCGGCGGACTCGATGACATCGGGATAGATGGTGCCCTGCGCCAGGAAGCGCACGTCCTCGATCCGGCTGGCCTCTTCGTCGAACACCTCCACGAACAGCCGACCGATGACCTTGCGCTTGGCTTCCGGGTCGCTGACACCCTGCAGCTCGCGCAGGAAGCGCTCCTCGGCATTGACGCGGATCACGCGTACGCCCAGGTGCTTGGCAAAGATGCGCATGACCTGGTCGCCCTCGTCCAGGCGCAGCAGGCCGGTATCGACGAATACGCAGGTCAGCTGCTTGCCGATGGCGCGATGAAGCAGGGCCGCCACGACCGACGAATCCACGCCGCCAGAGAGGCCCAGCAGCACGTGGCCGTCGCCGATCTGCTCGCGCACCTTCTCGGCGGCGTCCTCGATGATGTTCACCGGCGTCCAGGCACGCCCGCAGCCGCAGATCTCGTGCACGAAGCGCTCGTAGATACGCGTGCCCTGGGGCGTGTGCGTGACCTCGGGATGGAACTGCAGGCCGTAGTAGTGCCGCTCCTCGTCGCCCATGCCGGCAACCGGCACGTCGGCGGTCGATGCGATCAGCTTGAAGCCCTCGGGCAGCTCGGTGACCCGGTCGCCGTGGCTCATCCACACGTCGAGCAGGCCGTGCCCCTCGTCGTTGATGCGGTCCTCGATGTTGAGCAGCAGCGTCGAGTGGTTGCGCGCGCGCACCTCGGCGTAGCCGAACTCCTTGCTCGCGTGCGCCTCCACCTTGCCGCCGAAGTGCGCGGCCATCGTCTGCATGCCGTAGCAGATGCCGAGCACCGGCACGCCCAGGTCCCACACCGTCGCGGGCGCCCGCGGGGCATCGGCCTGACTGACCGATTCGGGTCCGCCGGACAGGATCACGCCGCGCGGCGCGAAGTCCGCGATCTGTCTTTCATCCACGTCCCAGGGGTAGAGCTCGCAGTAGACACCCAGTTCGCGCACGCGCCGCGCGATCAGCTGCGTGTACTGGGAACCGAAATCGAGGATGAGGATGCGGTCGGCGTGGATATTCACAACGCGCTCGGCGGGGATCTGGGGCCGGATTCTACGACCCCGCGGGGTCGGGCGGCTCGATCAGCATGGCGTCGCCGTAGCTGAAGAAGCGGTAGCGCGCCGCCACCGCATGCTGATAGGCGGCCAGCATGCGCTGCTGGCCGCCGAAGGCGCAGACCAGCATCAGCAGGGTGCTCTGCGGCAGGTGGAAATTGGTGACCAGGGCATCGACCGCGCGGAAGCGGTAGCCGGGCGTGATGAAGATGCGCGTCTCGCCCTCGCCTGCCCGGACCTGGCCCTGCGCGTCGGCCGCGGACTCGAGCGCGCGCACGCTGGTGGTGCCCACCGCCACGATCCGCCCGCCGGCGGCGCGCCGCGCGCGGATCCGCTCTGCCAGCGCCGCGCCGATGCGATAGCGCTCGGCATGCATCCGATGCGCGGCGACATCGTCCACGCGCACCGGCTGGAAGGTGCCGGCGCCGACGTGCAGGGTCAGCGTGGCGGTCTCGACTCCCCGGTCTGCCAGCGCCTGCAGCAGGCCGGCGTCGAAATGCAGGCCGGCGGTCGGTGCGGCCACCGCACCGGGCTCGGTCGCGAACACGGTCTGGTAGCGCTCTTCGTCGCCGGCATCCGGCAGATGATGGACATAGGGCGGCAGCGGCAGGCGGCCGCAGCGCTCGAGCAGCTCCTGCACCGTGATGTCGCCCTCCAGCCGCAGGTGGAAGAAGGATTCATCGCGCCCCAGCACGATCAAGGAGGCCGCCGCCGCCTCGATCTCGATGCGTCCGCC